>CAVHZK010000001.1:0-434 GCA_963640215.1 bacterium
GTATTGCAATCTATCACTGCCAGTACTCCTTGCTGCACCTGACAGCTTAGTCATTCATCACCTGACTATAATTGCCTCTCTCTCGGCGCCAACCGACACATAGGATATATGGCAGCCTATGGCCTGCTCCACATAGAGCACATAGTCGCGCGCCTCCTTGGGCAGCTTATCAAAGCTCCTGACCCCGGAGATGTCGCATTTCCAGCCCGGCATGGTCTTGAATACCGGCTTGGCATCTGCCAGCAATACCGGGAATGGGAACTCATCAGTCTCCCTGCCATTTACTATATATTTCTCGCATATGGGCAGCTCATCCATATAGCTCATTACGTCTAGCTTGGTGAGCGCTATCTCCGTTGCCGCCTGCTTCTTTACTCCGTAGCGTGTCGCAACTATATCGATGGGGCCTACTCTGCGCGGTCTGCCGGTCTTGG
>CAVHZK010000001.1:552-6234 GCA_963640215.1 bacterium
GCACCGTACTCTCCGCCAGCCTTTCTGAGCTCCTCTGCCTCATCGCCGAACCATTCGCAGGTAAATGGGCCCTCGCCCACGCATGATGAATAAGCCTTGACTACTCCTACTATCCTGTCTATCTTGGCAGACGGATATCCTGAACCCACCGGTGCATATGCTGCCAAGGTGTTAGATGAGGTCGTCATGGGATGTATGCCGTAATCGAGATCGCGCAATGCGCCAAGCTGAGCCTCAAAGAGTATCTTCTTGCCGGCAGCATTAGCCTCCTCAAGGATCTTGCCGGTATCACAGATGTAAGGCTTGAGCTTATCTCCGTACGTCTTAAGCCAGTCCATTATCTGGTCGAGCGTATAAGGCTTGGCTCCGTATACGCCAGTAAGGGTGAGGTTCTTCCACTCAAGGAGATCCTGTGCGTGCTCCCTTAGATGCTCCGGGAAGAAAAGCTCGCCTGCAAGTATGGTTTTCTTCTGATATTTATCCGAATAAAAAGGTGCGATACCCTGCTTGGTCGAACCAAATTTCTTGTCGGCAAGTCTCGCCTCCTCAAGTCCGTCAAGCTCACGATGCCAAGGCAGCAATAGCGATGCCCTATCACTAATCCTAAGCTTGTCAGGTGTAACTGCCACGCCCTGAGCACTGACAGACTCTATCTCATCCCAGAGATTCTCAAGGTCGAGAGCAACTCCGTTGCCGAGCACATTTACAGTCCCGTCACGAAATATACCCGACGGCAAGAGATGCAGGGCGAATTTACCCTTATCGTTGATAACGGTGTGACCGGCATTGCCGCCGCCCTGAAATCTGACTACAAGGTCATAGTCCTCGGTGAGCAGATCTACCATGCGACCCTTGCCCTCGTCACCCCAGTTAATACCTACTATTGCACAATTTGACATAATAACCTCTTCTCCGGTGTGGATTTCTAATATAAAAAGTACGGATTGCATTATATCATAACGCCAGTCTAAACAAAAGAGTCTGTATCCCTACATGAGCAGGAACCAGAACAGCGGCTGGCGATAGTTGATAAGCGTCATGCTCTCCAAGATGAGTGCACATGCGGCGCAGAGCTGCCACATGTTTTTCTTCTTTAATGCGTCTATGCACCACTTACATATAAGCAAAGTCGGCACTATGCCATAGCAAAACAATATGCTTAATAGGCTTGAATGCAGCTCATTTACCTTGCCGTCAAGGGTCATGAAACGAGCAAAGCCGCCCTCTCCCGCGCCAAATAGCATGTATTCCGGATGCGTGACTATCCTGTCGGCTCCGCGGTCGATGAAGAAGCCTATAATGCCACCCTGCGACAGCTTCCAGAGCTTCTCCTGTATGCGCGTAAATATATTATATTCAGTCACATGCACATCGAAATCCGCAGGCGGCATGACAAGATACACTAATGCGACTGTGATTAACACTCCAGTGACTATGATAAGGGCTATCTGCCTCTGTGATATGCGGCCTTGCCTATAGGCATTAAAGAGCGCGCAGCACATAAGCAAGCTTACAAATATCATAAGTCCCAGCATAATGCCTGTGGATTTTGTCTTGATGATAATGAGCACGGCTGCCACGGTGACAGCGGATAAATGTATCTTGTCAGCAAAATGTCCTTTGGCGGTACGCCTTCCTGCATTGATTGAGAAGACAAGGAGCAAGGCTGCAAATGTGAAAAATGCGAGCTGATTGGGATCGTTGAAGCTCCCCATGTAACGGATGGCACCCTCGTCCCAGTACTCTGTAAATATCCTGCCGTAGCCTCCGAGCATTATAAATAGCTGTATAAATATGTCAGCCTCAAGTGCGAATGAGACGAGCTGCTCGAAGCTTATAGATGCGGTTTTATTTATGCCTTGACCTTGGCTTGTGGCTGTACTTGTAGCTGTGCCTGTGACACATGTATCGGCATGCGTTCTTTCACTCGCGCCTATGCCTGAACTTGGAATTACAGCTGACATCTTCCGTCTATGTAACGTTAAATTTATGTTGCCATCGCTAAGCCTACGATATGTCCATATTGCGAAGATATTATATGCCCAATACAGAGTATACTTGATATACTCATTTGAACCAAGTCGGTAAGCATATACTCCGTTTATCACTGCAACGCATATCAGGAATAGATAGAGTGCTATGTCCTGCCTGTAGAGGAGCGCTTCTGCCATGCTGTGGGCATTGGACAAGCCGGCAACAGAAAGCTGTGCGTTCTCATTAAGCGCGGCATGATTCGTACCTGCCGTTGCAAATTGCGCTTTTTCTTTGAGGGCAGCAGTATTCGTGCCTGTCTCTGCTAATTGCGCTTTTTCTTTGAGGGCAGTATTCGCCCCCTGCAGCGTTTTGTCATCTATAGCCATAGCTCTGTCCGCCACAAGCTCAGCTTGCCCCACTTTCTGTCTTGCATAGGCGACAAGGCAGGATATAAGCATGACCGAACCCGATAACGCGAGGCACAGGTCCGCCGCTCCTATTAAACCCGAGGGTCTCATATAATAGGGCTTCAAGAGCACGAACATAAAAAACAGGACTGCCGATATGATATTCAGCAGTCCCGAAAGCTCATGATATTCGGCACTTGTACTTTTCCCACGTGCTATATTCAAGTCATTTTGTCCTGTCCATTAACTCCAAAAGTATTGTGAGCGCATTTAAGCGCAAGGCGATCCGTCACATATAGACCCTGTGTTACCTGCGAATACGCTGGGCTAATTGTTTACCAAACAGCCCCTACTCTGCGTCCTGCTCCTGTTCGGTAGCTTCCGCTATCTCCCGCTGCTTGCGTTCCTCGAGCAGTGCGACATAATCGCGGTACACGAAGGTAATAATGCCAACCGTAGGAACCGCTATCAATATACCGAGCACTCCGAATAGCTCGCCGCCCAATACTATGCCGGAAACCATCCACACTCCCGGCACGCCCAAGGTATCACCAAAGAGCTTGGGCTTAATCACATATCCGTCGCAAAGCTGCAATATAAGCGTGAATATCTCAAATGCTATGACATCGCCCGGCGATGCAAACAACAATACAAAGCCGCCTATAAATGCTCCGACGAAGGGTCCGAAGGTCGGCGCAAGGTTCGTCACTGCAACCACGACTGATATGAGCACCTTGTAGGGCATATCCATAACAGTCATGAATATGAAGTTTGCCACGCCTACTATCAGCGCATCCAAGAGATCGTCTACAATGAAGCGACTCACTATAATATTGCAGCGTCCGAGGAAAAGCTTGATATTGTCACAGTGCTCTGCTCTAAGCTTGAGCCGCATAAGCCTGTCTATGCCGTCAAGCAGCATCCTCTTGCTGAGCAGAAAATATATAGAGAGTATGAAGCTTATCAGCAGACTCACAGCCGACGAGCCGTAGCTTACTGAGCGTCCGACCATATGGCCTGCATTGGTGGTAAGCCAGGCTACCGTATTTGCCACATATCCGTTGCCAGCCTTGACTATGGAGTTAACATCGACACCTCGTTCCTCGGCAGACAGAGCTAACTGCTTAAATAAGTCATTTACAGCTATAGCATAGGTATTGATATTGTTGACAAACTGCATCGTGCTCTCAAAGAGCTGCGGAAGCAACGCATACAGTAACACGGCCATAAAGAGTATCACTATCGCATAAGCAATAGTAATGGCTACCCAATTGCGTATGCGGCTGTTGCCTATGGCAGAGCTTAGCCCCTTGTCGGTAAGCTTAACCAGCGGATTGATGAGATACGCTATAACTATACCTATAAGGATGGGTTTGAGCATATCCACTATATATTTCAGCGTCATGCCTATAGCAGGCAGATTGTTGATTACGCTGTACAGCACCACCCCGGCACATATGGCTATGGTATAAGGCACCCAGGCAGCGACCCGATTGTCTCTGCCCTCGCCGATTTCACTGTCCTCTATATTATTATTCTTCCAAAACGGAAAACGCATGTCCTTAAGCTCCGTAATGTCCCGTACGTTTAGTTTAGCTCCTCGCCAGTCAGCAGCTTATATACCTGCAGGTACTTGGCGATGGTCTTGTCTACTATGTCCTGCGGCAATGTCCAGTCGTGGCCCTCATGCGAGGTGAGCCAGTCTCTTGCGAACTGCTTGTCAAAGGAGGGCTGTGCATGTCCAGGCTCATATCCGTCTGCTGGCCAGAAGCGCGAGCTGTCGGGAGTAAGCATCTCGTCAGCTATAAGCATATTGCCCTCTTCATCGAGTCCGAACTCGAACTTGGTATCCGCTATGATGATGCCATGCTCCGCAGCATAATCTGCACAGGTCTTGTAGAGCTTAATCGTATTATCTCTTATCTGCCCTGCAAGCTCCCTGCCTCTGCCCGGGAAATACTTCTCGAGATGAGTCACGCACTGCTCGAAGCTGATATTTTCATCGTGATCCCCTATCTCCGCCTTGGTGGACGGTGTAAACAGAGGCTCCAGCAGTTTATCCGACTCCTTGAGTCCCTCCGGCAGCCTGATGCCGCATACCGTGCCGTCCTTTAAGTAATTAGCCCAGCCGCTGCCGGTGATATACCCTCTGACTATGCACTCAACAGGTATCATATTGAGCTTCCTGCACAGCATGGTGCGTCCCTCAAAATCCGGCGTCCGGAAATACTCCGGCATATCCGCAGTATCAACTGACAGCATGTGGTTAGGCATTATGTCCTTGGTCTTGTCGAACCAGAACTTGGAGAGCTGAGTCAGCACTCTGCCCTTATCCGTCACTGTATTATGCAATATCACATCAAAGCAGCTTATCCTGTCCGTCGCCACCATGATGAGACTGTCGCCGTTATCGTAGATCTCTCTGACCTTGCCTTCCTTAATAGGTTTCATACTGTCGTCCTTCCTCAATTTGTCTGTGTGCACTGTCACATTGAGATGTGCCCTATTGCCTGCCGCTACCGCATATACTGCCGTGCCCTATGCTTATGCCTTGGCCTTGGCTTTGGCTTTGGCTTATGCTTATGCTTATGCCTTTGCTTATGCCTTCGCCTTCGCTTTCGTTTTCGTCGCCTTAACCATTACAGCGGCTGCGTCACAGGCCTCACATCCTCATGCGCTCTATGGTCTTGACCAGCTCCGTGTTGTTATGCGTCTTGGTAAACAGGTCGATAACATTTTCCGTAGCATCAGCCGAGGAGAGGTCTGCTACCGCACCTCTTAATTTGTTCACGGCATTCATCTCCTCAGTAGTCAGCAGGAGATCATCTCTGCGCGTGCCGCTCTTAAGTATGTCGATGGCAGGGAATATGCGCTTCTCGGAGAGCTTGCGGTCAAGGACTAACTCCATGTTGCCCGTGCCCTTGAACTCCTCGTATATGACATCATCCATCTTGCTGCCCGTATTGATGAGTGCGGTAGCAAGTATGGTGATAGAGCCTCCCTCACGCACGTTTCTGGCAGCTCCGAAGAATTTCTTGGGCATATACAATGCAGTCGGATCAAGTCCTCCGGACAGGGTGCGTCCCGAGGTCGGAACCACCAGATTGTAAGCCCTCGAGAGTCTCGTGATAGAGTCAAGCAATATAGTCACATCCTGACCATATTCAACCAATCTGCGCGCCCTCTCGATAACCATCTCAGACACTCTCTTGTGATGTTCCGGCAGCTCGTCGAAGGTCGAATATATGACCTCAACATTGTCGCCGACGACCTCCTCCTTGATGTCCGTAACCTCCTCCGG
>CAVHZK010000002.1:0-4275 GCA_963640215.1 bacterium
TGCCGCTTCCGTTATCTGTCACGCGTATAAGGTCGAGTCCTCCGTTACGAAGCTCAATGCTTATCGTATCTGCGCCCGCATCTATGGCATTGTCCAAGAGCTCCTTTACTACGCTCTCTGGCCGCTCCGCTACCTCGCCCGCGGCTATCTTATCTATTGTCTCCTTACTGAGTATGTTGATCATGGCTTATGAATATCGCTTGCATTACATCTTTAGCATGTATCTTCCGCTTCCAGTCTTACTGCAGCTACCTGCCTGTCTATCAAACTGTGACTGCAGCTGTCTGCATGTATAGTTACTGTGCCTTGAGCTTAGTCTGCAGCTCGTTCAAGGTAAAGAATGCTTCCATCGGTGTAGTCTTGGTTAGGTCGAGACTGATGAGTTCCTGCACCACCTCCTCATGCCTTGGATTAAGCCCTGCTGCGTGTCGCGGCATACCGTGCATATCCTTATCACCGGTATAGCTGATGCCTCCCTCCACAGCTGATATATGAGTCGTGTTCTCACTCTCGTCGCTGCCGGACAGCACAGCTGCATTGTCTGCCACTGTTGCATCCGTATCCGCAGCAGCTGCTGCCTCCGTACTCCTGCTGCCTGCCGCAGCCTCCTTGAATACCGTCTTTTTAGCTATATCAGAGCCTGCAAGCTGAGCCGCTATCTCCTCGGCCCGCTCCGTTACCTCTCTCGGCACTCCTGCAAGCCTTGCCACGGCTATACCGTAGGACTTATCTGCACCACCCGGTATAATCTTACGCAGGAATATCAGATCTCCGTCGCTCTCCTTAACAGATATGCAGTAATTGTTCACTCCCTTGAGCTTGCCCTCAAGCTCGGTAAGCTCATGATAATGTGTCGCAAATAGCGCCTTGGCACCTAACTTTTTCTTGTCGCTTATGTACTCTACTACAGCCCATGCTATGGAGAGTCCGTCATAGGTCGAGGTGCCTCTGCCTATCTCATCCAAGATCAGCAGAGACTTGCTCGTCGCGTTTCTCAAGATATTGGCGACCTCTGTCATCTCCACCATGAAGGTCGACTGACCGCTTGCCAAGTCGTCCGAGGCTCCTACCCTCGTGAATATCCTGTCGCATATAGCTATGTCGGCTGATTTGGCGGGCACATAAGAACCTATCTGCGCCATGAGCGTTATGAGCGCCGCCTGCCTCATATAGGTTGATTTACCTGCCATATTAGGGCCTGTGATGACGGCTATACGGTCATTTTGATTGTTGAGCTTCAAGTCATTTGCCACGAAGCTTCCGTCCTTAAGCATGAGCTCCACTACAGGGTGCCTGCCCTCGCTTATCTCTATGCGCCCTGCCTCATTTATCTTGGGACAGACATAGCGGTTACGCATAGCCACATTGGAAAGTGAGCACAATACATCGAGATAGGCTATAGCCTTGGCAGTCCTCTGTATGCGCGCAGCCTCCGCCGCCAGGGTCCTGCATATATCAGTAAACACCGCATACTCAAGGTCCTTTAATTTGTCATCGGCACCCGATATGTCAGTTGAGAGCTCCTCTAAGCGCTCTGTAGTATAACGCTCGCTGTTTGAGAGCGTCTGCTTACGTATGAAATAATCCGGCACAAGCTTCTTGAAGCTGTTGGATACCTCTATGCAGTAGCCGAAGATCTTGTTGTATTTGATCCTTAGCCCCTTTATGCCGGTCTTGTTGCGTTCTTCCTCTTCAAGCTCAAGCAGCAGCCTCCTGCCGTCCGTCTTATATAAGCGCAGCCTGTCTATCTCTTCATTGTATCCGTTCTTTATGATGTCGCCGTCCCTCACCGATATCGGAGGCTCGTCTTCTATTGCCCTCTCCAGCATGGTACCAAGCTCCGGCAGGGTGTCGAGATCTGTGTCTATGTCTTTAAGCAGCTCACTCTCGAAGCTGTCCAATATGTTCTTGATATGCGGCAGCATGGATATAGACTGCCTGAAGGCATTGGCATCTGTCGGATTGGCATGTAATGAGCTGAATTTGGCAAGCAGTCTCTCGAGGTCATATACTGGTCTTAGATACTCGCTTATCTCCTCCCTGTCTATAAATCTCTCGTTTAGCTCACCTATCGCCTGCTGCCTTAGCTCTATTTTCTCCTTGCTAAGGAGCGGCTGAGATATGATACGGCGCATCAGGCGCGAGCCCATAGCCGTCTTGGTCTTATCCAATACCCAGAGAAGCGTACCTCTTTTCTCCTTGTCGCGCATGGTCTCCAAGAGCTCCAGGTTACGCATGGTCGCCGTATCGATGATCATGTATTCTGAGCTTGAGTAGATCTTGATATCGCTTATATAATCTACCGTGGAAAACTGCGTGTCATAGACATATTTAAGCACAGCCCCTGCCGCGATAAGCCCGGCATCCATATCTGCAATACCGAGCCCTGCCGCATTTGCATGAAAATGCTCCTCTATAAGCTGTCGTGCACCCTCCGGATCAAAATAAAGCTCCGGCACCTTGCTTACATGCACATTCCAGCGCTCCTCGATAAGCTTTAGGTCAAGCTCTGACTCACCGAGTGCGGCATTACATATAAGCTCGGATGGCATGAAGCGGTTTATCTCGTCATATATCGCGCTTATCGAATCGAGCTCAGTCACAAGATAATCTCCCGTGCTCACATCGACCACGGATATGCCATAGCTTGTGCCGCAGGCGGCCGCACACATAAGATAATTATTCTTGTCCTCGCTTAATGCCCCGCTTGAGCATATAGTGCCGGGTGTGATGACCTTTATAACGGAGCGCTTCACCAGCCCCTTGGCAAACTTGGGGTCCTCCATCTGCTCGCCTATGGCTACGCTATAGCCCTTTTTTACCAATCTGGTTATATAATTGTCCGCGGCATGAAAGGGCACGCCGCACATGGACGCACGTTCTTCAAGTCCGCAATCTCTCGCCGTCAGTACAAGGTCTAACTCCGCGGATGCTATCTTGGCATCCTCGAAGAACAGCTCATAGAAGTCCCCCAGTCTGTAGAAAAGAAGACAGCCCGGATATTTCTTCTTGGTCTCAAGATATTGCACCATCATCGGTGACAGTTTCTCAGTGTTCATGAATTGCCCCCGTATAATAGAACCTGTGGTTTTCCATGAGGCTCGCCTCACATATCCTGCCGATAAGCTCTCTGCCTCCCGGTACATGCACAGTTATGCCGCTCTCAAGCTTGCCTGTGATAAGTCTGTCATCATAGTCGCTTACTTCCTCGAACAGTACCTTCCGGCTCGTGCCGACAAGCCTGCTTAAGTTCTCCTCGGTTATCGCATTCTGGAGCTTTAGAAGTCTCTCAAAGCGCTCCTTCACCACAGCCTCATCCACCTGCTCTAAATAGCTCGCAGCCGGCGTTCCCTCGCGTTTGGAGTATATAAATGTATAAGCCGTATCAAATCTGACCTGCCTTAATACATCCAAGGTCTCGGCAAAATCTTCCTCAGTCTCTCCGGGAAAGCCCACTATGATATCCGTACTGAGCGATATATCCGGCATCATGGCTTTAAGCCTCATAGCTCTCTCAAGATAGCGTGCCTTGTCGTAATGCCTGTTCATCCTTAAGAGTATACGGTCAGAGCCTGACTGCAAGGGCAGATGAAACTGCCTGCATATATGCTTGCCTTCCGCCATGACCTCTATCAGCTCATCCGAGAGATCCTTGGGATGTGAGGTCATAAAGCGTATGCGCTCTATACCGTTATGTCCGCATCTATGGTCTATTTCCTTAAGCAATGCCGCAAAGCTTATGCCACCCGCATACGAATTGACATTTTGACCAAGCAGCATTATCTCCTTTACGCCCTCGGCACCGGCTTGGTCTATCTCCTCGTATATCTCCTCCGGCGTACGGCTCTTCTCACGGCCTCTCACATAGGGCACTATGCAATAGGAACAGAAATTGTTGCAGCCAAACATTATATTTATACCCTGCTTAAATGGGTACTTGCGCTTGGACGGCAGCTTCTCCACTATGTCCCTAGAGTCCTGCCATACCGAGATTACCGGCTTGTGGCGGAGCTTCTCCATGTCACGGAGATTAGACTTAGAGTCTCCGTAGCGCATGAGCTTCTCTAAGCGGAGCGCGTCATCGGAGGAGTCCTTTAACACCTTGTGTCCCTTATCCAAGCTCATATCAAAGAGCCCGTATCTCTTACGCATGAGACTAAACATAAGCTCCGGAAAGGTATAGAGATTGTGCGTGCCGAATATAATATCCACATAAGGATATTTTGCTTTCAGCTTATCTATCTCGTCAGTCTCCTGCATCATACAGCCACAGAC
>CAVHZK010000003.1:0-13986 GCA_963640215.1 bacterium
TACATATTGCGAGAGCACGTAAGCGCGTAGCAATCCGTGACTTTTAGACTATGTGGAGCCGGCAAAAGCGCTGGCGTGGATGTTTAACTAAAATGTGCATTTACCGAAAGGAGCAAGAGCTTATGAGTAAGGTCACCGAGACATTCGGTTCCAAGGTGTTTAACGATGCCGTGATGAGGGAGCGTCTTCCCAAGGAAACCTATAAGGCTATCCGTGAGACTATCCGCGACGGCAGGCGTCTTGATGCTGAGACTGCAACCGTAGTAGCAAGCGTTATGAAGGACTGGGCTGTAGAGCAGGGCGCTACACATTATACACATTGGTTCCAGCCTATGACGGGCGTTACCGCAGAGAAGCACGACAGCTTCGTGGCTCCGGCTCCGGACGGCAGAGCTGTTACCGAGTTCTCGGGCAAGGAGCTCATGCGCGGCGAGCCTGATGCGTCTTCATTCCCGTCGGGCGGACTTAGAGCTACATTCGAGGCAAGAGGATATACGGCATGGGATGCTACCTCTTACGCATTTATCAAGGAAAATGTGCTCTGCATTCCGACAGTCTTCATCTCCTACGGTGGTGAGGCTCTCGATCAGAAGACCGCGTTGCTGCGTTCCATGGAGGCTATCAATACTCAGGCTCTGCGTGTGCTTAGGCTTTTCGGCAATGACTCCGTGTGCTCAGTCAAGACCAGCGTAGGCCCCGAGCAGGAGTATTTCCTTATCACCAAGGAGATGTACGACAGCCGCAAGGATCTGATCTATACCGGACGCACGCTCTTCGGTGCAAGAGCGCCAAAGGGTCAGGAGCTTGACGACCATTATTTCGGCAGCATTAAGTCCAAGGTTGCCGCATTTATGAAGGATGTGGACGAGGAGCTCTGGAGCATGGGCATATTTGCCAAGACCGAGCATAATGAGGTTGCGCCTGCTCAGCACGAGCTTGCCTGCCTCTACAATACCTCCAACATAGCCTGCGACTCCAACCAGATAACTATGGAGGTTCTGCAGAAGACTGCCAAGAAGCACGGACTGGTATGCCTGCTCCACGAGAAGCCATTTGCAGGAGTAAACGGAAGCGGCAAGCACAACAACTGGTCAATGTCCACAGATACCGGCGTCAACCTGCTTGAGCCCGGTGATACACCTTATGAAAATGCGCAGTTTCTCTTGTTCCTCTGCGCCGTAATCAAGGCTGTGGATGAGTATCAGGATCTCCTCCGTATCTCGGTTGCTACCGCTGCCAACGACAACAGACTTGGCGGAAATGAGGCGCCTCCGGCTATCATGTCTATGTTTATAGGCTCCGACCTAAGCGAGGTGCTTGATGCCATTGAGAATGACTCAGACTATGACGGCAGAGAGAAGGAAGCTCTCAAGATAGGCGTTCACACCATCCCGAAGCTTGCCAAGGATGCTACCGACCGCAACCGTACCTCGCCGTTTGCATTTACAGGAAACAAGTTCGAGTTCCGTATGCCGGGCTCTGCAAGCTCGCTCTCATGCGCCAATACCGTACTCAATACAGCCGTGGCCGAGGAGCTTAAGCAGTTTGCTGACGAGCTTGAGGGCGCCAAGGACTTCGAGAGTGCGCTGCATGAGCTCATCAAGAGAACCGTTAAGGAGCACAAGCGTATCATCTTTAACGGCGATGGATATGACGAGTCATGGGTCAAGGAGGCAGAGTCAAGAGGACTGCTTAACCTCAAGACTACACCGGATGCCCTTGCACATTTCCTTGAGCCCAAGAATGTGAAGCTCTATGAGTCTCACAAGGTTTACTCCGAGGTCGAGCTGAAGGCACGTTACGAGATACTCATGGAGAACTACACCAAGGTGCTCAATATCGAGGCTCTCACCATGCTGGATATGGCTAATAAGGACATCCTGCCTGCGATGAGTAAGTTTACGACTACTCTTGCCGAGGCTGTCACCGAGAAAACAGTCGTATCCGCCGACATTGACCGCGTATACGAGAAGGAGACCTTGAGAAAGCTCACCTCCATGATGACTGCAATGTACAAGCAGGCGAAGAAGCTTGAGGCTGACCTGCTCACGGCTAAGTCCATCACAGATATCACTGCGCTCGGCAACTACTACAAGGATACCATCCTGCAGGATATGAAGGAGCTGCGCATACCGGCAGACGAGATGGAGATGATAGCCGATGCCAAGGCTTGGCCCTATCCGTCCTACGGACAGATGCTCTTCTCGGTAAGATAAGCAGTCAAGCAGACAGGCTTATTATCTAAGCTAAAGCAACTGCGCTCAGCTATATGCAAATGCATCTTGACGTACTTAGATAGCAGAGCGCAACAGCATAAAAATATTTCATGGGAAGCGATGCCCATGAAGCAAATAATAAGTTTTCTCCTAAGGTCGGCGGTCAGCTGCCGCCCTGCGCAGAGCAATATAGTAGTCTTGTTGCGTATAACTGCTGCATAACCCGACAGGACTTAAGAGCCTCACACGCAGTCCGAGACCTTGAGAATTGTTTACCCTTTCATAAATACCAGAAAAGAGCCCGACGGCGTAAGCCGCAGGGCTCTTTTCTGGTTGAAAGATCTGACTACAGATATTTTATCCTCACGAGCGTCAGTCCCCTTGCCTCGGCTGTGGGTCCCGCCTTGGTGCGGTCTCTTGCCTCGAGTGCCTCGCGTACTCTCTCCGGTGTCCAAAGCCCTGTGCCGACATTCATCAAGGTGCCTGCTATGATACGCACCATGTTGTAGAGAAAGCCGTTGCCGCTGATGCGTATGGTGACGGTAGCAGTAAGCTGTCTGCAAGAGCTTGTACGCGGCTGTGCCGTTGCTGCAGCTAAGACTTCATCTATCGGCGCCTCACGCGACTCAGCACCCGCACCTGCCGGGGCAGAAGCAACAGCTTCCCCGTCTGTGCAGGCTGTCTTCACACTTATATCTGCCGACGAATCCAACCTGTCTATTGCGTCCGAGAATATCTCTATTCCGTATATCGTTCTCACTGCGCTGCCGCCCTGCTTTAACGTCTGCGAGGACGGATTAGCAAATGATGTGAAATCATGCTCGCCTATGAGATATTCCGCGGCGCGGTGCATACTGACTATGTCCGGCATATATCTCGTATAGGACGCATACAGACGCTGCTTGGGATCCTCTATGGAACCACAGGAATATACGTATTCGTAGGTCTTGATACAGTCGCATCTGCGCGGGTGCCAGTCAGACGGCACCTCCTCGCCACTTACGGCCCTGATATCCGGCGGCAGGAAACTTATCAATGCGAAGGGGAATTTCTCTGCCGGTATGCTTGAGTCTGTATCGAATACAGCTACATTGCCATAGGCATGTACACCGCTGTCCGTGCGGCTTGCACCCGTCACTATTACAGACTCATGCGTAAGCTCACTGAGGGCGCGATTCAGCTCTCCCTCTATGGTCGGCAGCTCCGGCTGCAGCTGAAAGCCGCAGTAGTTCGTGCCGTCATATGCAACTGTAAGCTTGATCCTGCGCACTTATCGCTCCTTACGTATTGCTGTCGATTGAATATGATATGTTCAGAGTGTCGTATAGATCCGCGGGGCGTGTGGCGCAGAATTGCCTTGACTGTTCACAGACTCTCCCTTGCCTCTGACTGCTCTCACCGTCTTCGCAAGCATCCTTGTCCACATCGCTCATACATCATATAATTCTGCAATTGCATCTACCGCCTCGTCCATGGTCGATATGTCCGTCGGTACAGCTATGCCCGCATCACGTAAGGATAATACCACCTGCGTTATCTCCGGCACATCCAATCCGTAGCTCCTTAGCTCCTCGCGATGCTTAAATACCTCTCTCGGTGTATCATAGAGCTTGAGCTCGCCATCATTCATAACGAGTATCCTGTCGGCATACTCTGCCACATCATCCATGCTGTGAGAGACCAAGAGTACGGTTATACCCCTCTCCCTGTGCAGCTTCCTGATGAGCTCAAGCATATCGGTTCTTGCCTGCGGGTCAAGTCCTGCCGTAGGCTCATCCAATATCAGCACCTCCGGTTCCATAGCGAGTATACCGGCAAGCGCCGCACGACGTTTCTCTCCGCCGGAGAGCTCAAAGGGACTGCGACTTAGGTAGCTCTCGTCAAGTCCGAGCGACTTAAGCGCCTCTCGTGCTCTCGCCTCTGCCTCCTCCTTGGTCTTGCCCATATTCAAGGGGCCGAACATAACATCCTTTAATACAGTCTCCTCAAAGAGTTGGTACTCCGGATACTGAAATACGAGTCCGACTCTGCCTCTCAGCGCCTTGAGGTCGTAGCCCTCTGCAAATATATCCTCCCCGTTATACAGCACTGTGCCGTCTGTGGGTGTCTCAAGGCCGTTGAGATGCTGTATCAGGGTTGATTTGCCGGAGCCTGTATGCCCTATGACTCCTATGAACTCCCCGTTCCCCACAGTAAAGCTCACATCATTAAGAGCACAGGACTCCATAGCTGTGCCCTTGTTGTATATATGTGTAAGATGTCTTGCCTCTATGCTCATTACTATCCTTGTGGTTCTTATGTCTCCTGCTGCCACTGTTGCTTGTCTTGCTGACCTTCTTTGCTGTTGCCTTGCTTTCCGCTCTTGGGCTTTGGCTTCCTGCCGCGGCATTATTATTACACTATTGTACCTGCAGGATGAAGCTTGTATGAGTGTTCGATTATCTCAACAAATATCCCGTTGCTATCATCGCGGCAAAGTACAGCACTATGACCACATACGCCTTGCCGTCAAGCCTGCTGTACCTTAGCGGCTTCATCTTGGTGCGTCCTGCTCCGCCATGGTAGCAGCGAGCCTCCATCGCAAGCGCGAGATCCGAGGCGCGTCTGAAAGCCGCTATAAATAGCGGAACCAATATAGGCGTCATGGCCTTGGCGCGTCTGATAATATTGCCTGACTCGAAGTCGGCGCCGCGCGCCTTCTGCGCTCTGATGATCTTGTCTGTCTCGTCCGTGAGTATAGGGATAAAGCGTAGCGCTATGGACATCATCATGGCTATATCATGTACCGGCACCTTGAATCGGTTCAGGAATCCGAGGCTTTTCTCCAGTCCGTCCGTAAGCTGAGTCGGTGTCGTGGTCAGCGTCATTATCGAGGAGCCGAGCACGAGATATATGAGTCTCAACGCCATAAATGCGGCAGTTTTAAGCCCCTCCCAGGTAATGCGCAGGAAGCCTATCCTGAATATCTCCGTTCCGTCCGTGAAGAATATATTGAAGGACACGGATATAAGCAGCAATATAAATACTGCCTTAAGTCCTCTCGTGATAAAGCTAAGCGGCACACGACTCAGCGCGATACAGCCAGCAAGCGCCACAGTAGCGAGCACGTATCCTGCCACAGATGAGGTCACAAATAAGGACACTATGAATATCATCGTGCCGAACAGCTTGGTACGCGGGTCAAGGCGATGTATACATGAGTCTATCGGATAATATTGTCCGAGCGTGATATCCCTCAGCATGAGCCTGCCTCCACCGGTGCTACTGCCTTGACTGCGTTCATACTGTCATCCGCTGTATGTACGAGCTTGGACTCTGCTGCCTCTGCACTGCCTTCTGCTGTGTGCGCCTGCTCGGGTTCGACTGCATCTGCAGTATCCGATGACTCTGCAGACACTGAACGCTCCTCGCCCGTCTCCTTCTTGCTCTTTGGAGCCTTAAGTGCCTCTATGAGCTCCTCTGTAGTAAGTATCCCGTCGGGAAGCCTAAGTCCCCTTGCCTTAAGTCTCGCTGCAAGCTCGGTAACTACGGGGAGTGCAAGAGCGTGTCTCTCCAGCTCCTCGGGTCTCGAGAACAGCTCCCTCGGCGTGCCGTCAAGCGGCTTGCCTTCGCTGTCTCTTGCTATACCGCCGTGCTCCATGACTATGAGCCTGTCTGCATCGACAGCCTCATCCATATTGTGGGTGATAAGCACTATGGTTATGCCCTCGTGCCTGTTTAGGTCGTGCACTGCCTCCAAGACATAGCGTCTGCCTGAGGGGTCAAGCATAGCTGTCGGCTCATCAAGTATGATGCACTTTGGCTTCATCGCCATGATGCCCGCTATGGCCACTCTCTGCTTCTGCCCTCCGGAGAGTCGGTTCGGCGACTTCATGCGCACAGGCCCAAGCTCCAGCCTGTCTATGACCTTGTCGACTCTCTCCCTTATCTCCTGCTGCGGCACACCTATATTCTCGGGACCGAAGGCAACATCCTCCTCGACAACATTGGCAACTATCTGATTGTCGGGATTCTGAAACACCATGCCTGCCTCGCGGCGTATATCGAGGATATTGTCCTCCTCCTTGGTGTCCATGCCGGAGACTATAACAGTGCCCTCGTCCGGGAGATTGAGCGCATTTATCAGCTTGGCAAAGGTAGACTTGCCGGAGCCGTTGTGTCCCAATATGCACACAAATGAGCCCTGCTCTATACTTACATCAAGTTCCTTGAGGGCTGTCTGCGTCTCTATGATATTGTCGGCCTCGTCATGTACGGTATACCTGTATATGACTCTTGCCGCCTCGATTATATTCATCCTGCCGTTTTTTCAATCTCTGCCGTGATGAGCAGGGTACCGTTGCTGGTCTTGGCATCCTGCATAGCCGAGATATATGTATCCTTAGCCTCCCACAGCTTATTCACTGCTGCGATAAGACTGTCGTCCGTCATATCCTCTTCCTTCAGCACCATCGAATATCCTCTGCGCTCAAATGAGGCAGCATTTAAGAGCTGGTCGCCCCTGCTTGCCGATGCCGGAAGCGGTATGAGGAGATTGGGCTTCTTAAGTGCCAAGAGCTCGCATATAGCATTTGCTCCCGCTCTCGATATAAATATATCGGCAGCCGCAAATAAATCCTTGAGCTCTGCTCCCACAAACTCATATTGCCTGTATCCGCCAAGCTCCTTTAAGCTCTCGTCGACGTTGCCTCTGCCGCATATATGTACTAAGTCGTAGCTCTCAAGGAGTCTCGGGAGCACCGCTCTCACCGCGGTATTGATGTGCTGTGCACCGAGCGAGCCGCCTATGACAAGGAGTACCGGCTTGCTGCCGTCAAAGCCTGTCATCTCGAGACCCTTGTTCCGCTCACCCTTAAGCAGCTCCTCCCTTATCGGAGATCCGGTCAGCACTGCCTTATCCTTGGGCAGGAGCTTGAGCGTCTCCGGGAAGTTGCAGCATATACGCTTCGCAAAGGGCGCCGCTATCCTGTTGGCAAGTCCCGGCGTCATATCAGACTCATGAGCTACGACAGGCACATGGCACATCCATGCCGCTATCGTCACGGGTACAGCAACAAAGCCGCCCTTGGAAAATACGACATCCGGCTTGTAGTCTCTGATGATATGCCTCGCATCAGCGAGTCCCTTTATGACACGGAATGGGTCCGTGAGATTCTTGAAATCAAAGTATCTGCGCAGCTTGCCTGTGGATATGCCCTTGTAGACGATGCCCGCCCGCTCGACCATATCCTTTTCCATGCCGTTTATGCCGCCTATATATAATATATCGTAGCCTAATTCCTTGAGGCTTGGCAGCAGCGCCAAATTGGGCGTAACATGCCCTGCCGTACCGCCTCCTGTGAGTATTATCTTCTTCATAGCTTATCTATTGTAGTCTCTGATATGCGCTTTTTCAACAGCTCTTTGAGCTTCAGCCTGCCGAGCGTCCTGTGCGGCATGATATGGATTATCGACGCAAATATACAGCCTATGCTTATCGCAGTCTGCATCATCAGTCCTATAAATGCGGCATGATTCAAAAAAGCTGCGTCCGGTGTGCCGTTTAACAGCCTGTAGAATCCTGCAAGCACCTCCGTGCCCTCACCCGCACGCTCCGACAATACAGCTGCGAGCGGCAGAAGCGGATCTATCGCAGTGAGATATATGAGTCCGTTGCTGCCGTCAGCGGCAAACATGCCGGCTATGCCGCTGAGTATAATCGGCCCCGCCGTGAGTGCCGCTGTGAGCGCGTAGGATATGGCTATGCTCTGCACTGTTGTTTTGGCAAAGCTACTCGCTAACATCCCGACGGACATGAGCTCTGCCGCCTCCACCAATATGATGAGCATGACAAATATGGTGCTCTGTATATGCACGCCGCCAAACATGAGCGGTACCAGCATAGCAGGAAGCCCCGATATAATGACTGTCGCCATACTTAAGCCCGCAGAGATAAGCTTCTCTACAAATATCTCTGCTGCCGTGAGCTTCGTGGTGAGCAAGAGGTCAAAGGTACCTCTCTCACGCTCTCCCGCTATGGCGTCCGCCGTGAATATCGGTGCCATGAACAGCACCAATACGTATTGCAATACTATGACTGCCACATATATACGCAGGAATGCTCCGTAGTCCAAGGTGAAGTCCGTCTTCATCCTGAGTATCTCCGCGGACGAGGCTGCGAGTCCCACAGCAAAGAGCAGCGCATTTACCGCCGCTATAACCATGGGAAGCGTAAAGCTCCTGCTCCTTAGCTCTATCTCTCTCTTAATTATCGGATTCAGCTGCGTCATAGCTGGATATCACATGCTCCTCTCCGTGTCCAGTAAGCTGCATGAATATTGACTCCAAGGAGCCCTTCTCCCTCGAGAAGCTCCTCACCGGTATATCTGCCTCGACGAGACGTTTCAGTAGCTCAGTCTCCGCCCTCTTGCCGCCGTCCAAGTTAATCATAATGTCGTTGCCCTTAACTGTTAATGACCTCACGGCGGGATCCATCTTCAGGAACTGTATAGCCTGAGTAATCTTGCCGGACACCGATATAATGATAGGATTTTCCGAGGTTACAAGCCGCATGACCTTGGGCAGCCGTCCCGATACAACTATGCTGCCGTGATCTATTATGCCTATGTCTGTGCACAGCTCTGATATATCGTTAAGTATGTGTGAGCTTATGAGTATGGTCTTGCCGTTATCTGAGAGCTCTCCCAATATCTGCTTAAACTCAAAGCGCGTACGCGGATCGAGTCCCGTAGTCGGCTCGTCCATGATGAGCATGGGCGGGTCATTTATCAAGGCTCTCGCGAGAGCAAGCTTCTGCTTCATGCCCTTAGAGAGCGCTTCAACGTAATAATCCCTGCGGCTGTCTAAGGCCACATACTCCAACAGCCTGTCGGCTATCTTGTCCGCCTCCATGCCGTCCTTGCCGCAGCAAGCCGCAAAGAACTGCATGTATTCACGCACCTTGATATTGTGATATATACCGAAGGCATCCGGCACATAGCCTATGAGACTCTTGTAATGCTCGGTCTCATCCTCCATGCGCATCCCGTTGAGCATGACCTCGCCCTCATCCGGATACATGATGCCGGTCATAATCTTGATAGCCGTGGTCTTGCCCGCTCCGTTGGGGCCGATAAAGCCGTAGAGCGCTCCGTCGTCTATCTGTATACTTAGGCCATCGAGTGCGCAGAAGTGACCATAGAATTTGCTTATGCCTTTAAGCTCTAACATCACTTCTCCTCCCCGTTGATATTGGGCACGGGCAGGAACAGCGCCGCACCTGCCGCAAGACTCGTATCCGGTATGTATCTTACCGTCAGCGTATTGGCAGGCGAGAGATATGCGGCTATGCTGCTCTCCGTGTAGCTCGTGCCTGTGTCGACATCGTCATAGCTGCCCGTCACATAGTTGTACATGGACATTCTGCCTGCAAATGGTGCCACGCTCTCGCTCCTAAATACCTCCGCTAACTCGGTAAAATACAGCGAACTCACATTTATATCATTACCGAGACTGTACTCAAGCACTACGGAGCCTCTCGAGGTATTAGATGCCGTATCATAGTCCCCCGATACCACCGACGGGTCTGTGCTGAGAGCCGTGCGCCATACGCGTCTGCCGTAAGTAAAGTCCGCCTCAGCCGCTACTGATTTGAGCAAAGTCCCGCTTACGTCTGCATGTCTGTCCGTACTTATATCCTCAAATATATTCTCGCCCTCCGAGAAGCCTATGAGACGCACCCCGCTGTAGTAGGACTCAGGCAGCTCATCTATGCAGCTGCTTAGATACCTCGTTTTCTTCAAGGTATCAGCGTAGGCTGAGTCGCCCGTGTCGAGGCTGTACAGGTCTGTGATATATGCCGCCGTTGCGAAGCTGTCGCCCGTGGGGACATTTACAGTCGCCAAATCCTCTATATCTATAGTATCCCCTGCGCTCAGCCTGCCTAACTTAGCTACCCTGCCGTAGAGCAGGAGCGCGGCGTCCTCCAAGTCATACGGACTCTTATTCTCTATGCTGCCGTTAAAGGCCTCGTTGAAGAACTTGAGTCTCGCGCTTATCGCGTCACTATCGGTCGATGCCCTCCTGTCCGTGGCAAACTCCGCCATCGTACCTGCAAAGGGACCCAAGCCCTCGGCATTTATGGTCTTGCCGTCCGAGTCCATAGCAAAGGCTATCAGCTTGCCGGCGTAGCTAAGCTCCGAGCGGTCTAAACTGTCTGTGCGACCTTCAAGAGCACTCCCCACGTTCGTCAAGGTCGTTCCGCCCGCAGCTTCATCCTCGCCTGCCGCGTGTACTATCGGGTAGAGCTCATAATCCTTGGGTATATTTATGCTGTAGCTGTCCGCTGCCGCCGAAAATATCCTGATATATCCGGACTCTGAGGTGCTGTCTCCGTTTATCTCCCTCACAGCCGTATAGTCAAGACTTAAGCCCTCGTGGCGGCTGCCGGAGCTGATCATCCATACTGCAAATGCACCTGCAAATGCGGCCATGACTACGGCTGCATGATAATATATCTCGAGTCCTCTGTTCCTTAAGCCAAAATAGATAAATCCGCCCACTGCTGCCGTATACGCGAGCGCAAAGACTATATACAGACTTATGTTCGGCAGGTCTGCAGAGTCCGTGATACCCATGAACTCCTGTGTCTTGTCATAGACCTCGCGGCTGCTGCCGGCAGAGTTGATAAGTCTGTCTATGCGTGCATAACCGAGCATGGTCGTGAGCAGATCGTCGGTAAAGCTCATCTCCTGAGAGCAAAACTCACTTATATCGCAGAGATCATAGGCGGCAAAACCCACTGTGCCCTGCGTGCCATTTACAAGAGTAAGCGTCGCTATGTCAGCGGACTGCCTCGCCTGTATGCCGCCCTGCACCATTATATTGCATACGCTTAAATTGAGCACCGCACCGTCCGGTCCGCTCTTGGAGTAGCGCATACCCATGTCGATATCTTCCTTGTACGGCTCGCTTATCTCGAAATTCTCCCTGTAGGCTCCGAAGCTCTTGGCTGCCTCCGGGTGCCGTCCGCTGCCTATAAGGAGCACACCTCCGCTCTCAGCCCAGGTCTCTATCGCATCTAACTGCGCCTCATTTATCCTGTCCGTATCGAAATTGGATATAACTATGAGGTCTAACTGCTCAAGCTCCAAGGCACTCTGCGGAAGCGTATCCGGATCGAGCTCCGTAGTCTTGGCTCTGAGCGTGGTCTGAGCCACGCTTACTCCGTCAAAATAATCGAGTCTGCCCGGTGTGTCCGACAATATACCTATGAGTAGCTCGGCGCCGTCGGAGCTTATGTCTATCTGCTCCTGCCGCTTATATATGCACTCCTCGCCCTCATAGAACATGACAGTCACAGCACTGCTCTCCTCGGCTACCGAGATAACATTGTCAAAGGTAGTCTCACCCTGCGCCGGTATCTCCACCTCGAAGGCGTAGCTGTTTACGGCGGGCTCGAAGCTGTCTATGCCTGTCTCCACGCTTCCGTCTGCAGCTATAACGAGACGTCCGCTTATATCTCTGTCCGTGTTGTTTCTTATCTTGGCGCTGAAGGGAAGCTTGTGCCCGCTCTTGGCTGTGTTGCGGTAGCCATAGCTAAATTCAAGACTTACGGGGCTGTCTGTGGCAGAGCTCCCTATGAGCACAGTGCTGATGCTGCTTGGTGATGATCCTGGGTCTAACTGTGTGTTCCCGGCTGACGGGCTCTCTGCCGTCTCCACGGCAGCATTATCCTGTACCTGCTCTACGCTGCTACGAGTGCTGTTCTCTGCGGTGCCTGTATCCCTCATGGCATAGGCAGGCACGCCTGCGACAAGGATGACCGCAAGCGTCAGCACTGACAATATACTGCTTTTATGGGCGCTTAATATTTTCATTTTGCTTATTGAAATGAATCTTGAGACGCACCGTGAATACCGTGCCGTTTAAGTCGGAGGTAACACCTATGGTGCCGCCGTGTATCTCAACTATGTCCTTGGCTATGGCGAGGCCGAGTCCCGTGCCGCCCGTCTGAGTGGAGCGTGCCTTGTCGGCTCTGTAGAACTTGTTAAATATGAGCGGCAGATCCTTTTCGTCTATGGTGAAGCCGTAGTTTATGACCTTGACCTCGACAGCATCATTCTTGGGTTCTGCATTTACACGGACTATGACCTTCTTACCGTCCGCGCCGTACTTGATAGCGTTGCCTATGAGGTTGTCGAAAAGTCTCGCGATAAGTCCGCCGTCCGCTGTTATCTCGAGACTTGGCACATTGGTGCGCAGCTCGTAGCTTAGCCCCTTCTCGACGAAGCTCGGATACGACTCCTCCAAGAGCTGCTCCAAGAGCTTCACTATATCCACATAGCCAAGCTTCATAGTCATTTTGCCATAGCTAAGCTTGGTGAAGTCAAATAAATCATTGATGAGCTGCTCTAAGCGGCGCGACTTGGTGTAGGCTATCTTTAGGTATTTATCCTTCTGCTCGGCGCTTAATTGCTCTGCCTTCTTGCCGGACAGTAGCTCCAGATAGCCTATGATAGAGGTCAATGGAGTGCGCAGGTCGTGGGCTATATTGGTGATAAGATCATTTTTGGACTTCTCCGCATCGCGCTCCACCTCTAAGAGCTTCTTGAGATTGTCGCCGAGATTATTGAGGTCCTCTGCCATCTGCGAGAACTCGTCATTGCCCCTGACCTCGACCTTGGCGTCAAGGTTACCTTCCGCAAGCTCTGACATTTCCTTGGAGAGCGCCTCTATATATCTGATGGATTTTAATTGCAGCAGCCAAAATATGAGCGCAAAAAGCAGTACTGCGCCGAATACGCACAGCAGCAGCATGGTCTCGCTCAGCCCGTAGCCTTCCCCCAATACAGATTCAAGCCTGCCGATATTAAATATTAGCAGGCTTTCGATAAGACAGGTAAGAAATGCCGCCGCAATCAGATTGATTACGAAACGTATTCTGTATGTCCTTGCGATATTGTCATTTTTCAACCTTGTATCCAACTCCCCAGACCGTAGAGATTATCTTGTCCTGATCCTGACGCTGATCCTCCTTCATCTTGCCGCGCAGACGTCTGATATGCACCATGACAGTATTGTTGGCCTCGTATACCTTCTCGTGCCATACCTTCTCAAATATCTCGTCAGTGGAAAATACCTTGCCGGGATTGGAGGACAAGAGGTAGAGTATGTCAAACTCGATGGGTGTAAGCTTTATCTCCTCATCGTCTATGGTGACTCTGTGATTGTCCTTGTTTATAACGAGTCCTCTGATGTGTATCTCGTTATTCTCGGCAGAGTCCTTGCCGCTGTTGGGGTTGAGCTGGGTATAGCGCCTCAGCTGTGACTTCACCCTCGCGGTAAGCTCAAGCGGATTGAACGGCTTGGTCACATAGTCGTCCGCACCTATGCCGAGTCCCATAATCTTGTCTATATCGTTGCCCTTGGCGGACAGCATGATAATTGGGACATTGGAGGTCTCCCTTATCTTCTTGCACATCTGTATGCCGTCCATGCCGGGCATCATAATGTCGAGGAGCACAAGGTGTATCTCCTCGTCGGCTATGATCTTAAGTCCCTCCTCGGCATTGAGCGCCTTCCTGACGTTGTAGCCGTCGGAAACCAGATATATCTCGCAGAGATCCGCGATCTCATGCTCGTCGTCTACTACTAATATATTTATATCGGGCATATGTGATCCTCTTATCTTGATGATGCAGCGGTCAAAAACTCTGCCGCCAACTGATACCGTATTGCTCCGTGCTGCACACCCACGCAATCTTCACTGCGCCTTATCTACCTACAGCAT
>CAVHZK010000003.1:14033-23329 GCA_963640215.1 bacterium
TATATTGCTTTTCTCTGAATAATAGCTTGCCAAAACCGAAAAATTTCGTGTCAAAGCTCCGCAGCTCTAAGCTTATGTCGCCTGTGCCTACAGCCCTCTCAGACCTCCTGCGAATGCTGCGGCAATGCTTCTATATATCTCTCATATGCTCCAATTCCTCCGCTATCAGCTTCCTTACATAAGCTGAGGGCGTCTTGCGGTACTCCTCCGGTATCTCCTCCGTATAGAAGGGCTTGAGGAACTTAAGTCTCACGGTCTGTGCCTTGATGAAGGGCTTCTGTCTCTCAAATATGAGCTCCGTGTCCTTAAGCACCACTGGCACTATACGACAGGCTGCCTTCTGCGCTATCTTGAGCGAGCCCTCCTTGAACTCAGCCGGCACATCGGCATTGGCGGAGCGATTGCGTGTGCCCTCCGGGAATATAAATACCGAGGTTCCACCCTTTACCTGCTCTATCGCAGCGAGTATGGTCTTAAGCCCCTCGCGCGCATTGTCCCTGTCAAGAAAGAGACAGCCTATCATCTCCATCCACCACGCGATGACAGGTATATTCTTCATGCTCTTCTTCGCCACAAAGCCCACATTTTGATCTATATGAGTGTAGCTCACCAATATATCGAAGTCCGAGCGATGATTGCCCACAAAGAGCACAGGCTCATCCGGTATATATTCCATACCCTCGGCTATGACCTTGGTGCCGGAGAGAAAGAGTATAGTAGCAAGGAACCCTCTGATGATAACTGAGGACACATTGAGCGCCGCCTGCGGCTTGTAGTGCTTAACTATACAGAGCACGCCGAGCACCGGCAGGAAACATATAACAAATAATATAAATGCGATTGCAACAAGCAATAATCTAATCATAGTACATCCGAAAACTGCGGGCGCAGCTTACCAAACACCTTGAGTCCGACATAGAATATCAGCAGCGTCACCGCCCAGAAATACAAGGTATTAAGCGGTCTCTCCCAGAAGAAATTGCCGGTAAGCATGGAATCTCTATATCCCGCAACTATATAATATACGGGATTGAGCTTGAATATTGGCGCCATCCACGGATGATCCGTCGTAAACATGCCGTCCCAGTACATTATCGGCGCAAGCCACATGCCAAACTGCAATACTATGCTCACTATCTGCTGCATATCCTTGAAGAAGGCATAGACCGAGGAAGTAAAGAATCCCACACCGAGCGAGAGCATAAATGCCGCGAAGCTGTAATAAAATACCTGCATCCAGATAACACTCGGCATGCGTCCGCCTATGATGAATACTGCTGCCATGATGACAAGGAAGCAGGCGTGCACCATGAAGCAGGACACTGCCTTTATCACAGGCAGCAGCTCCACCGGGAAGACTAATTTCTTGACCAGGTAGCTGTACTCATTAAGGCAATTAGTTATGCCGGAGATGGATTCATTTATGAAGAACCACGGCACCAAACCCGGTATGAGCCATATAACATAGGGCACACCCGGCACCGGCGGCACTGATTTCATGCCGAGCTGGAAGATGAAGAAGAATACCAATACAGTCACGACCGGCTGCACGAACATCCAGAGCACACCGAAATAAGAGCCCGCAAAGCGCTTCTTGAAATCCGCTGCCGCGAGACTCGCTATCATGCCCCGTTTCTCGATTATATCCCTGATAAGCTTGATGATTGAGCGCATTGTATTCTGCCTTAGCTAAACTTGAAGGTCTCGCTGAGCCCGCCCCACTTGGTATCCTTGTCCGAGAGTATCAGCTTGGTGTCGTCATCTATAGGCCACTCCACGCCTATCTCGGGGTCATTGTATATGAGTCCGCCTTCATCTCCCGGATGATAGAAGTCTGTCACCTTGTATGCAAATTCGGCTATGTCACTTAGTACGAGAAAGCCGTGTGCAAAGCCCTCGGAGATATAGAACTGGCGCTTGTTTTCCTCGCTTAGCTCCACTCCGTACCAGTAGCCGTAAGTCTCCGAGCCTGTGCGCAGGTCGACAGCTACATCAAATACACTGCCGCGCACGGCACGAACCAACTTGCCCTGCGGATATTCCTTCTGATAATGCAGTCCCCGGAGCACTCCCTTGACCGAGCAGGATTGATTGTCCTGCACAAATACCATGTTAAGTCCGTGCTCTGCAAAGTCTCTCTGATTGTAGGTCTCCATGAAATATCCCCTGCTGTCGTTATGTACGGCAGGCTCTATGATATAGAGTCCCTCTATGACCTTGCCCTTTTTCTCGCATTTAGTTACCTTTATCTGACCCATGATGTCTCCGTTTCCCTGTCTTTGAAATTTGCTATTTAAGCGGGCGTGATGTCTGATGTCATAATCATATCCCTTGCCATTAAGCCACAAGGTATTTCATTCTCCGGTATCTGTCTTCATCGCTACAAGGCTCGTCGCCTTAAGCTCGACGCATTATGCGCAGCGCCTCGTGACTTCGACTCCTCATAGCCTCATAGCCACAGTCGCATACACTCTGATGAGCACATAGCACTCTGCGATAATGAGCATGACGAGTGCGCTCCTGTCGAGTCCGTCCCGTATCTTAATCCACGCTCCCGGCACTGCCATGAGTAATAGCGGCAGCACGGGCAGCAGGTAACGCCCCTGCACTCCCTCTATATATACTGATGACATAGGCGTGTACGCTATGAGCATGGAGCCCATGAGCGCTGCCATTACTATAGCGAAGCTTACAAGACACACTGCCCTATTATAGCCTGACAACCTAAGCTTAGATCCTGCTGCCGTCATGCACAGCGCCCCGGTGCACAGTCCGATTATAGGATAAGGCACATTCAGCACAGGATCCTGATTGCCAAGATACAGTCCAAACATGGTGGCATACCAGTTTCCTGTCTTCATGAGCACGCTCTTATAGCATATATCTATAAGCTCCATGGGACGATGCAGCAGATATGATACTGTATACCCCTGTGCCTCGTCAGCCCAGGTGATGATCCTCTCGTCTGCCGCAGCATAATTACCTATGGTGGCTGCATTTACCACATACATACTGAGACCGACTGCTGCCGTACTGCATAATACAAGCGCGATATAGATCCTGCGTTCTCTGCCAGATGCACCCTTAGCCGGTAACAACACAGCCAAGAGCAGCAGTAGCAGCGCATATATGAGCTTACACGGAGCAAGCGCAGCGATAACGAGTACCGAGGATAAGGCGATCTTCACCCTGCCGCAGCCGTATTCTCTCATGTTAAATATAAGTGCGATATATACATATGACAGCGCGAGCACATACACATCATAGGACATGGAGCCCGCCAGCAGCAGAGTCTCCGGGAGCAGCATGACTCCGGCAAGTATCTTCCTGCCTGCCGGTATTATCATAAGCGCTGCCGCGCACATGACTGTATAGAAGAGCAGATTGCATAGCTTGCCCAAGCTTATAAGCCACAGGGTATTTAGTCCAAGGACTCTCGCTATGCTTATGCCTATGGCCTGCGGCAGATATGCAAGCGGCATGGTATTTACTGTCCACTGACAGGATATGCCTGTATCCTCGGCACTGCGCGCATCTGCCGTGCTTCCTTCCGCATATACCTTGTATACTGATTCATCAAGAGTCTGACCGAATACCTTCAGTTCCAAGTCGGAGCTCTCTCCGTCCGCAGCTGCTGCCATGACCGCCTCTAAGTTGCCCTCGGTATCCTCTAGAAAAAGGTCGCAGGCTCTCACATATACCCTGCCATGCTCGTCGCAGACAGGAGCGCCCAAGATACGATTGGACAGCTTGTATGCGCTAATATAATGACTCACCTCATCCGGCGCAGATAAGCCCTTAAAGACATATACATTTGCAGCACCCAAGATAAATATAAATATGCTTGCAATTAAGCTTATGTTTAAGGCCTCACGTCTGAACAATATAACTGCCGCTATGCAGACACCTATGAGCAACACGGCTATCAGCACGTAGCCCGGTATGAGAAAGCTGTCGCCGCTCTCTCTTACCGCTGCCGCTATATCGAGGCTGTGCCAGAGTGCCAGCAATACAAGCAGTACCACCGCGCCCGACTGTACCCACGGAAATGATGAAATTGTCTTATGGTTTATCGTATTCAAAGCCATGCTTAGCCGCTGCCACAGCGAGACATACTATCACAAAGGGCAGCACTATCGGAACGCTGATATTTACAAAGGACTGCACAAAATACGCCATGACCGCGTAGCTCAATGCCGCCGTGCATCTGCCTGCCTTAAGACCGCGCACGCAGCCTGCTATAACCATGCCGTAGAAGCCTATACAGCCTATGATGCCGCACTCAAAGAGGTGCTGCAGCCACTCATTATGTATAGAATCATACGACACATCAAATATACTGAGTGTCGCATTGAGATCGTATTTCAGCACATATATGGAGAAGGTCTCAGGACCGGATCCTATAAGTTGCTTGATGAATGGGAATTCTCTGAAGTATTTGACGGCAAGCGCCCATACATATCCTCTGTCTGTGCCCCAGCTTGAGTCGAATATCACGAGATTGGATATAGGTGCATAGAGCTCAGGATGTCCGCCCGTGTTGGCGTCATACAGGATATATACAAGACCGCAGAATGCCGCGATGCCGAGCGCCGCCCATACTATGCGTAGGCGTCTCGCAAGCTTACGTTCTGCCGTTTGCTCTGCGCTAAGCCCCACCTGTGCCGCCGCGGTATCTGCCTTTGCCTGCTTGCCCTTTGTGCCTTTCGCGCTGCTGCCGCTTAAGCCTGCACCGGGCATCGCAGCATTGACATCGCCACCAGACGAAGTGTCATCGACTAAGGTATAGCGCCTGAGTGCCAATCCCGCAGCCGCTCTGAGCGCCGCCAGACACAGTAGCGCCGCGAATACAAGCCCCGGGTGAGTATTGGCAATCTTATCCAGCTCACCCATGTAATCAAGTGCACAGGCATAATCCGGAAATGCCGCCACGAGTCCGGCGACGACGAGCATGGCCAGCATGAATACCATGAGGAGCTCTATATAGCGCAGAGTCCCCCTCGCGCTCCCGAAGGCATAGAAGGGCATGAAGCATATAAGGAAGGTGAGCGACAGCAGCAGATTGGCTGTCCTGCCGCACTCAAGTCCCATGAAGCAGATAAATGCCGCGAAGAGATAGTATATACTGCGTCTGCGCGAGGCTCTGTCATGCGGCTGCTCTGCGATATACATGATAGACGCCGCTCCGACGTACATGACCTCTATGGATGTGAGCACGTCGATATTGCCTATGGTTGATGAAAATAAGGTCCTGTAGCTGAAACCTATCGGACTTAAGCTGAAATAATCCAGCACGCCCCACGCGCATATGATGATGCCAGTAAGGAGCAGGAGATCGAAATGTATACGCCTTGGCACATAATATCTCGTGATGAGGAAGTAGCTTACCACCATGAGTGACAGCATGTATCCGCCCTGATATCTTGCCGTATTGCCCCAGAACGCCTCGTAGACCCATTCCGAGCCGAGAGTCGAGAGCACTACCGTGATAAGGAATATAAGTGCGCATATATCCTCTGCTCTGAGACTCTTACGCAGGCTGCTCAGTCTTATCCCATCGACAAATGCGCGTCGCATTTGCCTGTCTCCTATAATGTACAGCAAGGCTATCAGCGTCACGATGCCCGCACAGGCAAGCGTCGTGAACTGATAGAAATACATCTTGACGGTCTGTATGTCATAGTAGGTATGCACCATGAACAGCGGGAATACTATGAGCATCAGCAGCGTATACAGCGTCACCGTTTTGTTAAGCTTGGACTTCATGCGTATATCCGGGTGGTGTATTACTCGTTGCCGTTTCTGACTACATTGCCGTTAATGTCGTATACGAGATTGTCCTTATATATCTCCAATTCCTTCTTCCACTCCTCGACATAGCTCTCGTAGTCTGGATCGAGCGGTATCTCATCGCCAGCCGGTACGCTTAAGCTGTAGATAAATCCTCCGTCTGCGTCCGAGACAGCCAAGTCTATAGCGTATTCATTATAGAAGCTTCCGAAGCTGTCTGCGGAACTAAGCTCATAGCGAGCATCCTGCTGCGCTGCGGCATCATTTATCTGACAGAGTAATATGGAAGCAAAGCTCTGGCAGTCCGCCTCGCTCGTACCGTCAACTGCCACGGCTCTGATAGTCACGGTCTTGCTGTCTGCATCCCCCGTTATGTCAAGGTCGGATATAAATACGTAAGGCTCGCCGTCCTCGACAGACTGTATGCCCTCGATCGCATCATTATGCAGCTGTGTAAAATCTAATTTGATATTGTCCTTGGTCTGAAAATCCGGATTGACCTGCAATACAGTCGAATCCTCACTCGGTGCACAGCCTGCCATCATTGCCGCCGCGCCTATCACAAGTGCCGTTATTAGCGCTAATCTCTTCATTCTAATCTCCATTCCGCAGGAAAGCCGCATCGCAAATAGTGCCCGACGTGCCTCAAAGCCTCGCTCTGAGACCAAAGCATCTCCGCACTATATCCTCCGCATTAGCCCTGCGTTGTCTTCAGTCATAATTCAAGTAAGTATAGCACAGTTCACCGATAGGGTCAAAAATGGGTGGTGATATGCCAAGCGTTAAGCACTCCGCTGCTTTGGATTTTCAGTATCTTTATCATAAAGTATAAGCTCGTCTTGTTAATGAGTTAGATGCTTTATCAGCTACGCAATTGGCGTGATAAGGCGCTTGCAATAATCTATACATTCATCTAAAAGATCTTCCGGCAATCTTTCAATGTATTTTGCCTCGCGTGCTGCAAGATCCAACGCACGGAGCTGAAAGCAAAGTACACACCCCTTAGTGATGGTTCTTTCATCTAGGAGAACCTCTAATGGATATGTTTTGAGCTTGGATGTAATCGGTACAATAAGATTGATGTTTCCTGGCATGGGAAGTGTGTTCAGCACTAATACCGGACGATAATTTCCCTGCTCGTGACCCCGTATCGGACTTAGGTTTACTTTGACTATGTCTCCTTGCTGAAACATCAGAAAACCTCCCCGCCTACATCGTCACCAAAATCAATCAGTGCTGACTGACCGATATCCTGTGAGGAAATATCTGCAAAGCTTTTTCCGTAAAATTCCTCAAATAACTGCTTTGTGCTTTTCTCTTTTCTAAGAACAACGCTGTTATTTTTTATCTCATAGATAATATTATCGCCATTTTTTACAGACAATGCATCTGCAACAGCAAGTGGAATACGAATACCAAGGCTGTTGCCCCATTTAGAAACCGTTACTCCCATATTGATGCCTCCTTATGATATACATAGTATATCATTTCAAAGCACTATATACAACCTTACCGTCTATCAAGGTGTATCTAACCGTGATGTCCATAACCTTGCTGGTGTCGTATGTCATCAGATTATCTGACAATATGGCGATATCAGCCAGCTTGCCGGGTTCAATGCTTCCCTTGATATTTTCCTCGAAGCTGGCATAAGCACCGTTATAGGTCATCATCCTGACTATATCCTTAACGCCTACCCGCTGTCCGAGACCCACTCCCTCGCCTGTCTTTACGTCACGGCGGTTGAGCGCGCCATCAAGCGTCCTCATGGTATTGGGATCCGTGACAGGTATGTCTGAACCTACAGCTGCTATGACTCCGTCATCCATAAAGCGCCTCAGAGGGAACATCATATTGACACGATCCCCATAAAAGCGAATATAGTCGCTGCCGTTGAGCGGGATAAATGCTGGGTTCGCTATCGGTACGATGCCGAGCTTACGCATACGCTTTACAAGCTCAGGATTTGTAAGTCCGCAGTGCTCGATACGATGCCTGCAATCCTCGCGCGGATAAGCCCTCATCGCCTTCTCGATTGCGTTGACCATGATGGTCACAGCCTTGTCACCTAAGGCATGTGCCGTCATCTGCCAGCCTGCTCTATGTACCCTAGTGATAAACTCGTCTGCCTCTTCCTGCTCCCATACCTGTATGCCGTGATTGTCCGGATCGTGGGAATATCCATCAATAACTGCACACGAAGGGCCGCTGGAGCCGCCGTCCAGCATGATCTTGGCGGGTCCTATGCGGAAATGCTCATTGCCGCAGCCTGTATGCAGTCCTGTGGCAAGATAATGCTCAACATAGTTTCTGCTGGATTCCTTGCCGAAGCCATCAAAGATCATCGCATAGATACGGGTATGTATAAGTCCATTATCACATGCATCCTGGATGGCGCTCATGCAGTCGGGTCCCCAAGAACCGGCATCGTGAACGGATGTAATGCCATAGGATGCATTGATCCGGTCGGCATCTATAAGTGCCTGAGTAAGTTCATTCTTGGTAAATGTAACTTTCTTGCTCGCCACCATATGTGCGGTTTCCTTCAGCAGCCCATGGAGTGAGCCGTCGGAATTCTTCACAACCTCGTCCGGTTTGAACGCTGAGCCATCACCTACCTGAACAGCTTCGAGCCCCTTGCTGTTATATACGCCCATATGCCCACAACAACGCGTCAGCTGAACCGGATTCTCGGGAGCAACTGCATCCAGATCCTCCTTGGTAGGATGCCGCTTTTCATCAAGTTTGTTGTGGTCATAGCCGTTTAACTTAATCCATTCTCCGGGCTTTTTGCCAGCAACAGCCTTGCGGATAAGCTCCTGTATATCTGCTATGGACTTGGCCTTGGGATATGCGACATTGATGACTCCTGCGCTCAGCAAGCCATAGGGTATGACATGCTGATGCGCATCGATAAAGCCCGGTGTCACGCTGGCGCCTCCGGCATCGATGAGCTGGGTGTCAGCCCCCTTTAATGCCATTATGTCTTCATTTTTCCCTACAGCCAGTATCTTGTTGCCGCAGATGGCCACAGCCTCCGCCATATCGTCATTTTGATTGACTGTAAATACGCTGCCGTTATAGATGATGATGTCTGCAATGTTGTTCATAGTCAGTCTCCTTTCGTGCCAATGTATATTATCACAATTTCAGCCATCTGACTGCGGCAAATATGTTTTGATTTCGCCGCTTCACTGTTTCAATAACACTTAAGCCTCGACACTACATTTCCTTGCCCTTCTTATTTCTAAAGCCACCAGCTGATTATTCTACTGGGTAGCGGAGGATTTCATCATACAATCTCCGTGATAACTACCCGAAGTATGTTGTCTCTCTGGATGAGTTCGACCTGAGCCGAAACGGGATCAAGCACCGCAACATCTGCGATTTCTTGTTTGCAAAAGAATGGAACTAATGAGTATGTAGAGAAATTCTGAATTTTACCACGCAACATTCATAGCATAAATGAGAATTACGGCTTGCATAATCATAATAAGAGGGATTCC
>CAVHZK010000004.1:0-11400 GCA_963640215.1 bacterium
ATTAAGTGCGACAGGGACAGGAGGGCAGAATATATGACTACAGAGGTTACATTAAGAAAGCTATATAAGGATGGGCTTAATGAAGGACGTTCCTTAGGACTTGAGGAAGGGCGTGCCGCAGGCATAATTGAGGGTGAAACTATCGGTGAAGCCAGAGGCGTAGCCGAAGCAACCGATAAATTTCTCCGTAGGCAACTCATCATGAACCCCAGCGTGACCGACGCGCAAGCTTTGTTCGATGAACTGAGTGAGGATTATATACGCCAATTTGCTGCGGACAATGGTATCATTCTTAAATAATTCCTCCGTAAACATAAGGGGCAGGCTTAAAGCCTGCCCCTTATGTTATTCTTTGATGACGATATGTTTTCAATAGCAATTGATTGTATGGCAGACTCAAAACAAGGTTTACAAGGTATCCACCCTTGCCATTGCGTCTTCAATGTGTCTCAAGCCTGCGGTGGCCGTGACGGGGAGTGAGAATACGACAACCCCGGCCTTTTCGCCAGCCTGCTCCATGATAGACTGCATTATCGCATTTTTATTCTCGGACTTTGCGACTATGAGGATGACTTCCTTCTCTGTGACGAGGGAGACTCCGAGGAACTGCTGTGCGCCCTTCATGCCGACGCCCTTGCCGTGCAGCACCGTGCCTCCGGCTGCGCCTGCTTCCTCGGCAGCGTGCATAACGAGTGTATTGTATCCGTAATTGGCTATGGTTACTATCAGTTCGTGCTTGGTGTCCTTCAATGTACTCTCATCTCCTCTCTTGTACTCCTGTCCGTCTATCAGGAATCCCAAAGTCCTCTTGCCGCCTATGCTGCTCAAGGGTATCAGGAATACTATACCTGTCCCCGGTACATCTATGCGCATCTCGGCGACAAGCCGGTATTTGATGCTGTTCCATGTGCCAGCCGTGACAAGCGCTGAAAATATGCTTTTCTCATCGTCATCAAGCCCCAGATAGCTTAATACATCATTTGAGGCGGTGCCGACTCCGAAGGAAATATTGCCGGTTTTGATATTATTATCATTATAGAAATCGACGAAGCTCTGCATGTTCTTACGATTGCAGATGGTCATCATTGCGTAAACTTCCATGCGCATCTCCTCATCACTCTAATCCTACAGCTCTATAACCGCGCTGTCGTCAAGCTCCGCATACATGTCGATAACGGAGAGTGTCGGCACGCCTGCGCCGTCGCGTATGCTCTTGAGCTTATAGATGAGCCCCAATACCTGTATGGTGATAAGCGGCGTCATAGCTACCATAGCCACCACTCCGAAAGCATCCGATACGACATCGCCGCCGACTGCTATGCACACGCCCTGTGCGAGCGGCAATAGGAAGGTCGCCGTCATGGGTCCTGAGGCAACTCCGCCCGAGTCAAAGGCTATCGCTGTAAATATTTTCGGCACAAAGAGTGTCAATATGAGCGCGACTGCATATCCGGGTATGAGCAGATAGAATATCGAGATGCCTGTAAGCACTCGTATCATGGCGAGTCCCACTGATGCCGCCACACCTACCGAGAGTGACACAAGCATAGCCTTGCCGGAGATATTGCCGTCCGTGAGCTCCTCAACCTGACGCATGAGCACGTATACAGCCGGCTCTGCCCGCACGATAAAGAAGCCCATCAGCATACCTGCCGGGATGATGATCCATTTATATGTCACAGAACCCATCATCGTGCCCAAGTAATTGCCCGCGGGTATAAATCCAACATTAGCGCCGGTAAGAAAGAGCACGAGTCCGAGATAGGTATATACCAGTCCTACGCATATCCTGATGTGCGTGTCGCGCTGGAGCTTCATCACCGTGAATTGGAATAATTCAAAGAATACAAATATCGGCAGGAGTGATATCGCTATCTCCTCCATGTATGACGGCAGGGCGCTTATGTACATGTGACCAAGCTCCACTGAGTTTGTCACCTCTGTCATAGCCGTCTGTGTATAGCTGCCCTCCGTGTTATAGAGAAGTCCCAATAGCAATACCGCTAATATAGGTCCTATGGAGCAGAGCGCAACCAGACCGAAGCTGTCATTTTCAGCATGTTTATCGTTACGGATAGCAGAAATACCTACGCCAAGCGCCATGATGAAGGGCACGGTCATGGGTCCCGTGGTGACGCCTCCCGAGTCAAATGCGACCGCGAGGAAATCCTTGGGTACAAACATGGCTATGGCAAACACGATGATATAAAATATCAGCAGCAGCGGCGCGAGCGCTATGCCGAACAATATACGCACTAACGCAACGACAAGGAAGGCGCCGACTCCGACTGCGACTGATAATATGAGTACGAGATCTGGCACAGACGGAACCTGCCCCGCCAACACCTGCAGATCCGGCTCAGATACTGTGATCATTACGCCGAGCAGGAAGCCGATAAAGAGCACCAGCGGGAGCTTCCTAATCCTAAGCATACTGCCGCCGACTCGCTCGCCCATAGGAGTCATGGAGAGCTCTGCTCCCATATTGAAGAATATCATGCCCAATATAACCATAGCAGAGCCCAAGAGGAACTCCGACAAGACCGCCGTGGATATGGGCACTATGGAGAAGCACAATATAAGTACGATGAGTACTATAGGTATAACTGCGTTTATTGATTCTCTGGATTTCTCCTTGAGTTTGTCCTTAAATAATCGTCTCTGGTAATCAACCTGTCTCTTGATCGCAGAATTCTTCACAGGATCCTCCGTAAAATGTGTAACTTTTTTTCTTTCCCCGCAAGTATAACAGAGGATTATGAACTTTCGGAAAAGATTTCTGGAGAATTTATGCTTTTTTAACGCCAAGGGGACAAAGTGTCAAGCCTCTGACAAGCTTGCTTGTTACAGAGGCTTGATACTTGGGACCCGCAAAAAAGCATGAATACATAGCCGCTTTTCGTCAGAAAAGCGAGCGGGTATGAATGCTTTTTAGGATTGCGGGAGTGCGTAAGCACGTAGCAATCCGTTGGCGTTAAAAAATCTTCCCAACGCCAAGGGTACAAAGTGCAAAGATTCTGGCAAGCTTGCTTGCATCAGAAGCCTTGCACTTGGGACCCGCAAAAAAGCATGTTATAAAAGTGTTGCCAAACGGCTATGCGGACTGCGTGTTTACACGCATGGGCGCATAGACACTTGGCAACCTGCAAAGCATGAATACATAGCCAGTTTTCGTAAGAAAACTGAGCGGGTATGAATGCTTTGTAGGATTGCGAGAGTGCGTAAGCACGAAGCAATCCGTACTTTTAGAGCATTTGGCAACCTGACCTGATAGAGCTCGTAGGGCGATAGCCCGGAATGCAAATGTGCGCGAGCAATGAGGAAGAAGCCGGAGCTTGCTCAGGCTTATGACGAATGCCGCGGCACGAGCGAAACGAAGTGGAGCTCGTTAGGGCAGGATTGCGAGAACGCGTACGCGTGAAGCAATCCGTACTTTTATAATATGTGATACTCGCGGGAGTGCGTCAGCACGAAGCAATCCGTTGGCGTTAAAAAATCTTCCCAACGCCAAGGGGGCAAAGTGTCAAGCCTCTGGCAAGCTTGCTTGCAATAGAAGCTTCGCACTTGGGACCCGCCTTCAGCGCTCCGTCAGATCCGTTATAGTGCATATCGCCGGTATGCCGCGTCTCGTGTCCTTGTAGAGCGCGCGTATGCTCTGTTCTATCTCCCTGGCATATCCCGGCGCGGCTATGATAATGACATCAACAGGATCTCTTAAGTATTCCTGCGGCGGCACTATGCGTAGGCGAGATGCCGGTGCGAACCTCCCCTGCTTAACTGGAGACGAATCTATAATGTATTTTATATGGTCCTTGAGCACAGTAGTGGAGGCTATGGTAAGTCCCTGATGTCCTGCGCCCCAGAGTGCGGCACTCCTGCCCTTACGGGCTAAGTCCCCCATGTATCCTGCTATCTCTCGGCTCATGCGCTCGTAGTCTGATTTGAGGTCAGAGATATCCATAGCTGGTAGAGTGTTGCCTAACTCTCCGGTGGGATTCTTAAGTCCTCCGGCTATTTGTTCTGTATCAGCGCAATCAGCCTTTTTCTGCACTATCAGTCTGATTGTATCCCCTATACTTATATAATCTCTCTCAAGTATCTCGAAGCCACAGCTCATACATAGGTGACTTATGGCATACATATCATAGTTGGCTATATGGTCTCGTATCAGCTCGTAGTATCTGCCACTGTCTATAATATACTCAAATGATGGTACAGTAATGATACCTATGCCATCGTCCGCAAGATTGTGATACATGCAGCGCAGCATACTCTTAGGATCTGGCTGATGCTCTAAGAAATTAAACGAAGTAAATACGTCAAAGGGTGCACCGGGTATATCTAATTCTGCATTGTCAGCGAATAGCTTCATTATATGTGACTCTGCTACGCCGCCCTCATTACATAGCCGCTGCTTTGCCCTATCATATTCACTCTCGCCGTGCTCGATGCCATAGATATCCACATTGAACTCCGAGAGTATCTGCAGAAAATCACCGTTGCTGCATCCGCACTCAAGCCATTTTCTGTCTCGCCCGCCCTTGCCATAATGCTCAATGACAAGTCTGTAATCTGCGCGTCGCAGATTCTTCATGGTGTCTGAGAGTCCGGCTACCCTTATTGCATCCCGGTAGTAGCTAACGGGCTCGCAGTCAAATTGCACCAGACCGCAGACAGGGCAGCGACAGAGCGGAAGATCTATGCCCTTATCCCGATCCAATTCGTCTGCACTCGGCATACTCTGCGCTCCGGCAGGCATATTTGGCAGAGTAAAGAGAGGCTCGGACAGCTCCGAGCCGCATGAGAGACATCTTCCCTTTATCTTGACTGATGTATTTTCCATGTGTACCTACTATACTAGAGTTTTACTGATATTCTTATCCCACGTCATCCTGCTTGGTGCTTGCTGTCTCACCCGCAGTGCCAAAATTCACTCTCTCTTCCTCAACGACGAGCGGACGCTTCATCACGCGCTGGTTGATGCTCAGGACGTACTCGCCCAAGAGACCTATGAAGAAGGTCTGTATGCTGCCCATAAATAGCATACCGATAAGCATAGGCGCGCTGCCGGCCGGGAAACGATCCCACCATATTAGCTTCATAACAAGATATATCAGCGCTACCAGCATGGATATGCCTGCGCATATGCCACCCACAAAGGTCGCAAGTCTCAGTCCCACCTTGGTGTATGAGGTAAATGAGAGCATGGCTGCATCATAGAGTGTATAGAGGTTGTTGGAGGTCTTGCCTGCGCGGCGCTTCGGCTGGTCGTACTTGATTTCCTTGCGCTTAAAGCCAAGCTCCGCAACTATACCGCGCAGGAAAGGCGTCGGATCATCAAGCTCACGCAGCACAGCTATAAAAGCCCTGTCATAGAGTCCGAATCCGGTAAAATGCTCAATCTGGTCTACCTGCGAGAACTTGCGTATCAGCTTGTAGTAGAGACATCTGAGTGCATAAATGAAGCTGCCGTCGGTGCTGTGTTCCTTGATGCCGATAACTATCTTGTAGCCTTCCTCCCAGCCCTCGACATACTGTGCTATCATCTCCGGCGGGTCTTGGAAATCCGCTGCCATGAGCATGGTTGCATCGCCGTCGGACTGCAGCATACCATAGTACGGACTGTTGAACTGTCCGAAATTCTTGGCATTAAATATAGCCTTGACATGCTTATCTGTCGCTGCAGCCTCGCGTATCCTGTCTCTGGTCGCATCCTTTGAGGCATTATCCATGAAAATGATGTCGTAGTCATATTTCTTGAGTATCTCTACTGTCTCGAACTGCGTCTTGACAGCCTTAGCTATGGCTACGACATTTTCCTCCTCATTATAGCAGGGTATGACTATGCTGATTTTCTTCTTGTTCATATTGTCACCATTATCTTGACTGTACCGGATGGTCTGTCGTGCATCCTGCGCAGTGCCTCCGGTATGGACTCAAAGCCGCAGAGTCTGTCTGTTACAAGCGCGCCTTGCATGGATTCGCACCTTGCCGCCTCGTCCAGCATAGCTTCAAGCCAATCCCTGCCTCCGCGTGAGAGCTCAAACTTAAAGTTCTTGCCACTCATGCCGCGTCCCAGAGAAAATATCGGTAGTCCTACCATGCCGTCGCCCTCTATATAAGCAACATTTACCACTATGCCGGTGCCGTACCTAACCATATCCGAGGCTCTGGCAAGCTCCTCGGCTCCGCCTCCGCATACCAATACAGCGTCAACACCATTTCCACTCGTATATGCAAGTACGGCATCGACCGCCCTGCTGCCTGTGGAATTGGCGCGGCGGTCTGGTACGTCATTACTTTCCTCGAGTTTCTGCGTGGTCTGCCCGTGCCAATTGTCATAGACTATACTGCCGTCGCGATATGAAATATAGGTATCTATGTCAAACTCTCGCGCCAGCTGCGCATGTATGGGATCCTTGTCCGAGCCTATAATGATGACCCTGCCTTCATTGCCGGTCATGCGCTTTGCTGCAGATGCAGCCATGAGTCCTACGGCACCGCTCCCGATAACACATATAGTCTGACCCGGCTCTATAAGCGCCTCACTTGCCGCAGTATATCCGGTCGCCATCATGTCGACCGCCATGAGTGCTGCCTCGAGACTCACGTCATCTGGAATATGTGCCAGGTTTATATCGGCATCGGGCACCTTGAACAGCTCTGCCCACATGCCGTTAATATTACGTCCTAATTTGCTGCCAGAAAAATGTGCTCCCTTGTGCCCCGTGAGATCTCCCGACTCAGGCATGACAGCTGATACTGCGACCAGCTCACCGACCTTAAAGTCGCTCACCTCGGAGCCCACCTCTACTACCTCTGCAAGCCCCTCATGACCGAGCACCAAGTTATCGCGCCTCGGACCGTTACCTGCATATACTGTGTGCACATCTGATGAACACGGCGAAATGTATCTCGGCTTAAGTATAGCAGAGCGTGCATCCTCCACACTGCCGGATTGCAGCGTCGGCGCCGGTATCTCTCTTAATTCAATCTCGCCCTTGCGGGCAAATACGTATGACTTCATCCCAACTCGATGCCCTTATACCTAAGTATACTCTCGATGCCCTCTCGGAAGCTCACCTTGCTCTTGAATCCCAAATCGCGTAGTCGTGTTGTATCCGGACTCAGGTCCGCAGCTCCCTCTGCATTATCCGCACGTCTGCCGAACAATGCACTGCCGCGTCCTCCCATAAGCTCGTAGAGCTCCTCTACATACGCTCTCAAGGGTCTTGTGTCCTCGGATGCCACATTGTATATGCCGCCGTCTGCCTTCTCACAGAGCAGCCTTATCGTCTCTGCGGCATCGCTTATATACAAATAATTCCATAGCTGCGTGCAGTTGCCGAGCTCTATTGCCTCTCTCCTGTCGAAGCCATCTATCAGACTGTTGATGAGTGAATGTGCATGGTCTCCCTCGCCATATACGGAAAATATGCGCATATGCACATATTGCATGGAGTCTTCCGTCTCTGTCATAAACCTCTCCGCCAGCCGTCTCACTCTATCCTTGGCCTTGCCGTATTCGCTCTCCGGGTAGGTCTCACCGTATTCCTGTTTGAGACCGCCGTCCTGCCTGAAGCCGTACTCTGCCTGAGAGCCTGCAAATACAAAGCGCTCACAGCCTAATTCCGCAGCCTTACGCACAGCCGCCATGCTCATATCTACATTATATTGCTGGATGACCGGATCTGCTCTGTCCGATGAACCTGAGCCTGCCCATGCAAAATGCAGCCAGACATCCGCTCTGTCAGGGAGCTTGTCAGGCTCTGAGTCGAAGCTGTGGCGCAGCCTTACTACCTCGTGCCCATGTGCCTCAAGACAAGCCGCCGCCGCGTTTCCCACGAAGCTCGTCGCGCCAGTTACGATTACCCTCATTGTTCCTTAACCCTCGGAATAAACATATTTGCATCCAACTCCTCATCCGAGAGGAAGGGCTTGAGATCCTCCAATGGCGGACTGCTCAAGCTGCCGTCCGGGTGTTTCTTGACAGCCGAGCTTGGCTCAAACGGCTGGTCGAGTGACACCACCACCTCGCAGAGCATGGGGCCTCTACGTTTGAGCACCTCGTCAATCACAGGCTGAAGCTTGGTATTATGCTCTATCCTGCGATAGGCTATGCCGAAGGCTCCCGCTATCCTCTCAAAATCCGGGAAGCTCAAGTCGAAGCTGTCAGTGCCTATGCCTACGAACGGCTCGCCGTTAAATAAATTCCTCTGGGTCTGTCTGATGCTGTGATATCCGCCGTTATTGATAAGGAATATCTTGATGGGCATCCTGTGACTCGCTATGGTCTGCAGCTCCTGCAGATTCATCATTATCGAGCCGTCGCCCGTCTGACATATAATATCATACTTATAATACGAGGGGAAACGCTCAGTCCTGCCTCGCCAGGTTTCTAACTTGCGCGCAGTCTCTATCTCTCCAAAGGCATGTGCCTTGTCATCAACGCTCCTGTCCTCAGTACATTCGCTGCCGTCATATACAGGCGGATAGGTCATGCCCGACACATCATGCACCGCGGCACAGGCTCCTATGGCGGCAGGCAGGTCATAGCCCATGGCCGCTACAGCATCCTGAGATATGAAGCGGCTTCCGTCCTTAACCTTGAACACCTGCGCGCCCACCACGCAGGCCGAACCGTTGCCCGTGACAGTTATCTGTCCGCCGCTAAGCAACATGCTGAGAGTATTTATAAATTCATATACATTTACAGGCTCATCAGCCCCATGCTCGGCGTACTCTGCACGATAGGGGTCATATTTCTTCATCCAGTAGGCGCACTGCTCAAGCCAGTTCCTGCCGTCCTTGCCCTCGCCTCCGTCAAAGAGCGAGCTGCCATGCCCGTAGCCCTCAGCTATGAGCTGCTCCGTGCGGTCATAGTGTATGCCGTGTCCGCTTATGCCGAGCTCCTCCAAGCGCTCGTCGAGTGCCTTCAATAGCTCGTACGCATCACAATGCACAGGTATATCCACATGCACGGACGGCTTCTTCAGCTCCTCCTCGTCTATGTCGCATACTACGGTAAATGCTTCCCTCGCCCAAGTTGCAAAATTATATCCCACCTGCCGTATGCTTAAGCGAGAGCCTATCGACAGTATGAAATCCGCGTTCTGCACGGCAAAATTACCTGGTCTGTCTCCGCGTCCTCCGGGCTGTCCTGCCTTGAGCGGATGGTTGTAGGGGATGATATCTATGGCATTCCAGCCAACTACAACGGGTATGCCTAACTTGTCCGCAACCTTGAGGAAAATGTCTTCTGCGCCAGCTATGCGTATGCCGTTACCCGTATAGAATATCGGTCGCCTTGCTGACCTGATGTGCTCTATTATCTCGCCTACCACAGGCGAGTCCTTGTCCACATGCATAGGCACAGACTGGTGCTTCTGCTTGCGGAAGGATATATTTAATACTGCATCCTGCATATCGGAGGCTGCATATCTGTCGCGCGACTGTCTGTGCGCAAGCTCCTCATCCTCGTCTATACGCTCAAGCTCTGCCTCATTTTCAGCGATATATTCCTCCGGATTGAAGCCCTTAAGCTCACTGTCCTCGATATATGTGCCCTGTATGTCGACAGGTATATCTAACCAGCAGGGACCGGGTCTCCCTGTGGTGCTGAGCCAGATACATTTCTCGACCTCATAGCGTATGGTGCTCGGGTCCAAGACCATCTTGGAGTACTTGGTCATACAGTCTATGCTGCGTGTAATGTCGAATTCCTGATCGCCCATGGCACGTATGCCGACACCTGACCAGCGTGCCGTATTGTCATAGCGCACCTGACCGGAAATGACTATCATGGGAATGGAATCAAGCCACGCGCCCAGCACTCCGGTGATGCCGTTGGTGCCGCCGGGACCTGTGGTGAGGCAGACTATCGCAGGCTTGTTATAGACTCTTGCATAGCTCTCCGCCGCGATGGCACAGGACTGCTCGTGGTGCATGTATAAGGTGGATAGCCCCGGCTGATGACCGAAGCCGTCATTTAGGTGCATTGCGCCGCCGCCGGTGACAGAGAAGCACTGTGTTATGCCGTTTCTCACCATGAGCGCTGCTACATATTTGCTTAACTTGATATTCATGGTCTCACCTGTCTGTGTGCTGATACTCTTGCTCGTGTTCGCGTTCTTGTTCCTGCTCTTGCGACTTGAGACGCTTGATTACCTTATTCAGACAGCCTGTTCCGTAGTAGAGCATACGCTTAACACGGCTCACTGTTGCTGAGCTCGCGCCTGTTTTCTCCATTATCTCGGTATAGACCTTCTCCTCCCGGAGCATCTCGGCTACCTCGTAGCGCTGCTCCATGGAACGAAGCTCGCTCAGCGAGCACACGTCCTCAAAGAAATCTCTTGCTTCCTTGACGTCCTTCAACTCAAGGACAGCCCTATACATATTGCTGCCGCTTTTTTTTGCTGGTCTTGCCATATCAGTATCCTCAAATACCAAGCTGCCTGAAGAACGAAATATGCCTCACGCTCTGCTTAAGTCAGCGCATAAGCAACACCGCCAGCGCTTTCGCACTTAGCGGAGAATTTGTCTTCAGCGATGCAGGACTGCCTCGCACTCCGCACTCATGCAGTCCTCATCAAATATCCGTATTTAGTTTAGCATTTTAGGATGTTGAAGTAAACAGAGAAAATGCTGTGTGACGATGTGTTCACCTCATCTTTTAGGACATTAGCGGCAGGATGAAGCTTGCGCTCGTTGTCAAAACCTGTCAAGCTTCATCCTGCCACTATTAAATATCACTGTATCCTATGTATAAAAGGTTCGGCAGTGACAAGGCGAACGTTAAATCAGTCTTATCTCTGCCGAACAAAATAAGGGTTTGTTGACTGTCAAAGATGGGATTATACCACTCTTTTAGTACCCAGAGCTTAACAGGAAATCCGCCACGTGCATCGTCTTGATGCCCTCGTAGTTTCCTCCAGCGAACCCATCCGTTGTGAGAACGTATTTGGGATAGTTGTCATGTAGCGCCAGCAGACGGTCATATTCCCTTTTTTCAGTTTGCGCAGAATGGAGCTCCTGCGTAACCTGCACATAGAGCTTCTCGTTTTGCCGTACTGCCACAAAGTCGATTTCGCTGCTGCCAAATTTGCCTACATATACGGTGTAACCTCTGCGACACAGCTCCAGGTATACGACGTTTTCAAGGCTGGACGCCACGCTGTCGTCATTATATCCGAGGACGCTGTATCGCAGTGCTGTATCTGCAAGGTATAATTTCTCCTGCGTCTTCAGGATTTCCTTACCCTGCAGGTCAAAACGAGAGCAGCGGTGAAGCAGATATGCTTTCTCTAACTTTCCCAAGTAACTATAAACAGTTTCATTGTCCAGCGCACGACGTTCAGCCTTTAGGTAATCCGAGATGGATTTTGCCGAGAAGGTATTGCC
>CAVHZK010000005.1:0-11482 GCA_963640215.1 bacterium
GAGCATAGAGGAGACGGCAGCGTTCTTCAAGGAGCACTATGGGTTACAAGACAGCGTAGAGAAAATCGTCAGGGAATGGGTAGATATGACGCTCGATAATTACAGGCATCGTGTGAGCTTTAAGCCCCATGCGATGGAGACTCTTGAATACTTCAGGAGTCAGGGCATACCCATGGCTATAGCGTCATCCAACGGTATGGATATGGTACAGGCATGTCTGAGAGCCAATAATGCAGCGAGTTATTTTGCTGATGTCGTGACCTCGAGCGAGGTAGCTTGCGGCAAGCCATCCCCGGATGTATATCTGTATGCCGCGGAGCGTATCAAGATGGAACCGACCAAGTGTCTGATATTTGAGGACATACCGGCAGGGCTTATCGCGGGCAAGGCAGCAGGCATGAAGGCGATAGGCGTAAGGGAGGACAAATCGACAGGCACAGAGGAGGAGATGCGCTCTCTCGCAGATCTCTACTTTGAGGATTTGGGGGATTTTCTTAGGGCTGAGGGTGTAGCTGTATGCGAGGCATGAGGTATACAGCAGGAGCTGCTGTGTGACGCTACGCCAAGGTAAGGATGGAGCATACAGTAAGAGCGGCAGGCAGCATGCGTGATATATGAGTGTACGCGGTGCGGACGGAGCAGACGATGCAGAGTGTAGTCGTAGGCAGAGCTGATGCAGGCAGGCGCATAGATAAGTTCCTTATGAGATATCTTGACGCTGCGCCGGTGAGCTTTATCTACAAGTCATTTCGTAAGAAGAATATCAAGCTTCGCGGCAGGAGAGCCGTCGGAGATGAGGTGCTCAACGAGGGAGATCTTATTGAGCTTTTTTTCTCTGACGAAACCTTGGAGAGCCTAAGGAAGCGAGACACGCACAAGCGCTCGGGCGAGGTCGGAGATATAGAGCCGCAAGCAGGACTGACGCAGGCGAGTTTAAGCAGTGCGTCAGAGTCGCGTGCTCGTGCAGACTTAAACCGCACGTCAGAGTCACGTGCGCGTGCGGCACAGGAAAAGCCCCTGCATACACAGAGCACACAGCTGCACAGAGAGCGGATGCATAGGGGTACGCTTAGCCGGATAGCGGCGGGCGACAAGACCGCATTGGCAGCATATTGCGATATAGTATATGAGGATGATGAGCTTGTATTGGCGGACAAGCACTATGGCGTATTGAGCCAGAAGGCAAGTAACGCTGACTACAGCTTGAATGAGGCATTGATAGACTACTGCGGCGGAAACTGTGATGGCAGCTTCATGCCCTCAGTTGTAAACCGCATAGACAGAAATACTACAGGACTTGTGTGCTTTGCCAAGACATATTTAGCTGCAAGGGAGCTATCGCGACTCATCAGGGAGCATGAGACAGAGAAATACTATATAGCAGCAGTAGCGGGCAGAGTCACCGAGTCTGCACACATCGAGGCGTGGCTTAAGAAGGACAAACGGACAAACAAGGTCACTATATATGAGCAGGAGACCAATGGCGCAGACCATATAGAGACTGTATATAGACCGATAGCTGCAAGAGAGACAGAGCTGCTCGGCAGGAAAGATAAAAGCGCCTGCGGCAGTATAGGCGTCACTGAGTATACCCTGCTCAAGGTCAGGATAATTACAGGCAGATCACATCAGATAAGAGCACAGCTTGCATATAATGGACATGCGATCTTGGGCGATCCCAAGTATGGCGATGCACAGCTAAATAAGCGATTGAGAGAGGAATACGGCATCGGAGGACAATTGCTGCACGCTTGGGAATTACGCTTTCCGCAGTCTGTTGCTGCTCCGCTCGAATATCTTGCAGGCCGGAGCTTTAGGACTAAGACTCCGGACAGTTTCATTCTGCTTGATGAGTTAAGAAAGGGATAGCCTCATAACACGCAGGATATCTTGCAGACATTTTGTACCATATTGCGATGCGCATTTGCTATTTTTCATAGATTTTAGTTTTTCCTGTAGTACAGCAGCTTAATCCATGCTATAATCAGCTTGTGGGTCAGATCTATTATTAGTCGATAGACATATCATTTGTGTGCCTTCATCATTAGGCACATCTCGCTTAGTTTTATTTTCCAAGATATCGGTAATACAACAGATTCCTTTAATAGGAGATAATTATGTTCGCCAAGATAAGGACAGCGGGTCTATTAGGCATAGACGGCTTCATGGTAGACATAGAGGCTGATGTCAGAAATGGTCTGCCGGGCTTTAATCTGACCGGGCTGCTCTCGACAGATACGAGAGAGGCACAGGACAGAGTATGGAATGCTGTCAGGAACAGTAAGCAGAGCCCAGAGCCCAAGAAGATAACTGTTAATTTCTCACCGGCTTATGTGAGAAAGGAGGGCACAGGCTTCGACCTGCCGATAGCAGTGGCGGTGCTGTGCGCCTATAGAGCGACGGATTACAGGAGACTGGAGAATACCGCCTTCTTCGGTGAGCTTGGATTAGATGGCAGCATTAAGAGCATACGAGGCGCGCTGCCTCTTGCCTGTGCACTCAAGGACAACGGTATCAGACGAGTCGTAGTGCCAAGTGAGAATGCCGCCGAGGCTGCGCTCATAGGAGACTTGGAGGTCATACCCTGCACTGATATCAATGGGGTAATAGATCTGCTGGCGAGACTTACCGCACCGGGAGATGAATATGCTATAAGCCCCACACCGGTATATGATGAGGAGCCTGTCGCTCAGCATTACAATGTGGATTTTGCTGAGGTCAGAGCTCAGGAATATCTGAAACGTGCGGCAGAGATAGCTGCAAGCGGTATGCATAATTTCCTGATGTCGGGACCTGCCGGTACGGGCAAGACCCTTATAGCCAAGTGCCTTCCGACCATACTGCCGCGGTTGAGTCGTGATGAGAATATAGAGATATCCAAGGTATACAGTATCTGCGGACTGCTGCCGGAGGGACAGCCGCTCTTATCAAAGAGGCCATTTCGCAATCCGCATTACGGCATAACGGCGGCAGCATTTGCAGGAGGAGGCATGAGAGCTGTACCGGGTGAGGTATCCTTGGCATCCGGCGGCATACTTTTCTTGGACGAGCTGCCATTGTTCGCCAAGTGCGTATTGGAGACCTTACGGCTGCCCTTGGAGGAGCATTTCATAACAGTGACTCGCATGAGAGGCAACTATGTATATCCGGCGGATTTCCTGCTGGCTGCGGCGCTCAATCCCTGCCCTTGCGGATATTATCCCGACAGAAAGCGCTGTAAATGTACTCCGCAGATGATAAGAGCCTATCTCGGACGGCTATCCAAGCCACTCTTAGAGCGCATAGATATATGTGCCGAGGCAAGTCCCATAGCACCTGAGGACATAGTGGGCGCAGGACGTGCGTCGGAGAGCTCGGCAGATATAAGGGAGAGAGTAGAGAGAGTACATGCCATACAGCGAGAGCGCTTTAAGGATGACGGTATAAGCTATAACAGCCGCATGGGTATACGCGAGATAGAGCGTTACTGCTGTCTGGACGCTGCGACTGAGGACTTCGTCAAGAAGGTATTTGCGCGTAAGCAGCTCTCCGGCAGAACCTATCACAAGATACTGAAGGTTGCGCGGACTATAGCCGACATGGATGAAAGTCGCGACATAATGAAGAAACACGTCGCAGAGGCGATAGAGCTAAGAGGCATAGAGGATAAGTTATTCGGCGCGGCAGCTTACGAGGAGCAGCACGGATGAGACAGGTGATTGTAAATCAGGGCATATATAGGTATTCGGCTTATAATCTGGAGAAGCGGGGCTGTGCTGAGGCAGAGCTTAAGTCACTGTATCTTCTTAATAACATGACTGGCATGTTCAGCGACAAGCTGTTAAAGCTATATGAGCATTTTGGTTCGTATGAATATGCCTATAATGCAGATGTCAGAGAATATACGGAGGCAGGGCTCATAGTCCGGGACAGCGCCAAGGAAGCATTTGCAGAGCTTAAGAGGCGGGAGACTCACTTGCTTCGGCGGGCGGAGAGCTTGGACAGGATGGGGATAAGACTTGTGAGTATGTTTGATGCCGCATATCCTGCTCGCCTTGACAATATCAAGGACAAGCCGCCGCTCCTATATGTGAGAGGCAAGCTGCCGTCAGACAGCCGGCACTCAGCTGCGATAATAGGCTCACGCAAATGCAGCGAATACGGCAGTACGGTTGCCGAGATATTTGCAAGGGAGCTTGCAGAGGAGGAGGTGCAGGTAGTAAGCGGCCTTGCCTGCGGCATAGACGCTGCTGCGGCCTGCGGGTCGCTTGCGGGGGCGGGAGAGAGCTACGCTGTGCTCGGAGGCGGCGTAAATATATGCTATCCAAGGATGAATGCCGCTCTGTACGACCGCATGAGACAGGGAGAGGGAGGTCTCGTCAGTGAGCTGCCCTTAGATGCTCCGGCGTTAGGATATAATTTTGTGCTGCGTAATCGCATCATATCGGGGCTCTCAGATGTGGTCATAGTTATAGAGGCAGGGCGCAACAGCGGCACCTCGATAACAGTGGGCTATGCGCTCGAACAGGGTCGCGAGGTCTATGCACTGCCGGGGCGTATAGATGATCCCTTAGGCTATGGATGTAATCAGTTTATTAAGGAAGGCGCCAACGTTATAACTGAGGCTGCTGACGTGATTAGATACTTCAGTATGCAGGATGCAATGCACAGGGGATTGATTAAAGACACCAAAGTCCTGCCTGCCACAGGTCACACTGCCTCGTCAAGAAACTTGGGTTCAACAGTAGGCGCGTTTTCAACCAAGCCTGTGCATACCGGACACGTCGACAGTATGGACAGCAGCAGAGCGGACAAGATGAGAGAGCGCAGATTGGCGGCACTAAGTGATACAGAGCGCTCAGTCTACAGTGTCCTTAAATTAGAGCCCATGCATACAGAGGAGATAGCCTTACGCTGCGGATTAAGCACTCAGGACACGATAGAGACTCTTATGAGCCTTGAGGCAGAGGGTTTAGTGAGCTCGCCAAGACAGGCTCACTACGTGCTGCAAAGGTGTTGACGAATGCAAAAATAGCCTGCATGCTTGCATGCAAGGCTGTTTTTGCATTCGTCAACCTGACCTATAAACTGGAAGGGCGATAGCTCAGATTGCGGGGGGCGCGTAAGCGCGTAGTAATCCGTATCTTTGTTATAGACACTGGAGTATGTTACATGCTCCAGTGTTCAGCAAGGTCACGGACGAGCCTGTCTGTCTTGTCCCAGCCTATGCAGGCATCCGTGATGGATTTGCCGTAGCAATGCTCGCTGTCCTTCTGATTGCCGTCTTCTATGTAGCTCTCTATCATCAGACCCTTGACGAGGCGCTTGATGCCATCTGATGCGTCACGGCTGTGGAGCACATCCTTGCTGATACGTATCTGCTCTATGTATTTCTTGCCTGAGTTGGCATGGTTGCAATCTATGATGACTGTCGGGTTGGCAAGCTTCAGCTCCTCATAGAGCTCGTGGAGTCTCAAGAGATCCTCATAATGATAGTTAGGATAGGTGCGTCCGAAGCTGTTCTCATATCCTCTCAGTATGGTATGGCACAGCGGGTTGCCCTTGGTGGATACCTCCCAGTTCCTGTAGATAAAGTTCTGCTCGGACTGAGCCGCTATAACCGAGTTCATCATTACAGCCAGATTACCACTGGTCGGATTCTTCATGCCGACAGGGATATCTATGCCGCTCGCGATGAGTCTGTGCTCCTGATCCTCAACAGAGCGTGCGCCTATAGCTACATAGGAGAGCACATCTGATACGAAACGATAGGTCTCGGGGTACAGGAGCTCATCCGCGCAGGTAAAGCCTGTCTCTCTGATGACACGTATATTCATCTCGCGTATGGTGATAATGCCCTTTAAGAGATCCGGAGCCTTGTCGGGATCCGGCTGATGCAGTATGCCCTTATATCCCTTGCCTGTAGTACGCGGCTTGTTGGTATAGAGCCTTGGCACTATAAATATCCTGTCCTTGACATCCTCCTGCAGCTTGGCAAGCCTGCTCATGTAATCAAGCACGGCATCCTCACGGTCTGCAGAGCAGGGACCTATGATGAGCAGCATACGCTTGTCCTTGCCCTCGATGATGTTCTTAATGATCAGGTCACGCTCGTTTTTCAGACTCTCCATGGCTGCTGTCATGGGGAACATCTCCTTTAATTCCTTGGGGATAATGAGCTTTCTGTGGAAGGTAATATTTTGTTCTGCCATATCGATCTCCGTATCTGTCGGGGGAGGAATAACCATGCCTGCATGTTTTTTAGACACAACATTGCCTAAAAGTAACTGATTGCTACGCTTATGCGCTCCCGCAGCATTTTTAGAGCAAAGCTTCCTTGTTCCCAACATAATGTATGGTTCAATCAGTGTTATTCGGCAGGTGCTAAGCATCTAAGCATGATTGTGAGCTTGGCACCTCCGATAATGTGTCACGACGGAGTATACCACAACGCTTTAACTTGTAAAAGTGTTTTTTGCCATATCTTCATTTATTTTTCAGAAAATATGCAAGAATAAAGGTTTGACAAGCGCGAAACAATCCGTTACTTTAAGACACAGTGACGTCTGCAAGCACGCAGGCATGGTTGTTCACTTAAAAAATGTTGACGGAGCGCGTAGCAATCCGTATTTTCATAATATGTATACTATGCTTGCCTGCAAGCAAACAGATACTGGACAGGATAATAATGGCAAAGAATCTAATCATAGTCGAGTCACCGGCTAAAAAGAAGACAATCAGTAAATTTCTGGGCTCAAATTACACCGTAGACGCATCTATGGGACATATAAGAGATCTGCCCAAATCAAAAATGGGCATAGACATAGCGAATAATTTCGAGCCTCAGTACATAACTATAAGGGGAAAGGGTGCGCTGATATCTGAGCTGAGACGTGACGTTGCCAAGGCAGACAATATCTATCTTGCAACCGACCCTGATCGTGAGGGAGAGGCTATAAGCTGGCATCTTAAGGCAGCGCTCGGTCTGGACAAAACAGATAAAAAGGTAGCCCGCATCACATTTAACGAGATTACCAAGGATGCAGTGAACAAGGCCATCAAGAACCCAAGAGACATAGATATGCGCCTTGTAGACGCGCAGCAGGGCAGACGTGTCATAGATCGTATAGTCGGATACTCGATAAGCCCGATACTCTGGGAGAAGGTGAGACGCGGTCTGTCTGCCGGACGTGTGCAGTCGGTGGCATTGAGGCTTGTATGCGAGAGAGATGCCGAGATTAACGCCTTTATCCCCAAGGAATACCATACAGTAGAGGCTATGCTCAAGGATAAGTCCAAGAGAGTCAAGGCACTCTATTACGGGGAGAACGGAGTCAAGAGGGAGCTTGAGACGGCAGTCGAGGCAGCAAGCATAGTCAATGATGTCAAGGGTAAGCCTGTGCATATAGCCGAGGTGAAGGAGAGCAACCGCACCAAGAATGCGCCTTGGCCGTTTACTACCTCGACCATGCAGCAGGAGGCGTCCAAGACCCTGAATATGTCCTCGTCCACCACGATGAGGGTGGCGCAGAAACTCTATGAGGACGGATATATCACCTATCTGCGTACGGACTCAGTCAGGATAAGTGATGAGGCGGCAGCAGCAGCTAAACAATTCATAACGGACAACTACGGCAGCAGATATATATCCAAGCGTCCCGCAGCCGGCAAGAATAACAGCAACAGTCAGGACGCACATGAGGCTATCAGACCGGCTCATATAGAGCTGACTCCGGTGCAGCTTGAAGACAAGCTCAGCCGTGATGAGATGAGGCTCTACCAGATGATATGGAAGCGCTTCATCGCAAGCCGTATGAGCAATGCAACTTACGCTCAGACCTCAGTAAGACTCGAGTCCGGCAGTCATACCTTCAGGGCATCAGGCTCCAAGCTTATATTTGACGGATATTTAAGCGTATATAAAAATGAACCCGAGGATGACGATGCCAAGCAGGATTTAAGCTTCCTCAAGGAAGGCGCGGACACGACGTTTGACAGCGTCGAGGATATACAGCATTTTACAGAGCCTCCGGCACATTTCACTGAGGCTTCACTCATCAAGACCTTGGAGGAGGACGGCATAGGACGCCCGTCTACCTACGCACCCATCGTAACTACCTTGCTCACCCGCCACTATGTGACCAAGGAGAAGAGAAACCTCTACGCCACGGAGTTAGGTATAGCGGTCAATGAGCTTATGACAGGTTCATTCCCGGAGGTAGTGGATACGCACTTCACGGCAGACATGGAGCAGAAGCTAGATGATGTCGCCGACGGAAGCGCGGATTGGAGAGAGGTCATAGCGGAATTCTATCCGAGACTTGAGTCTGCCGTGAATAATGCACGCGAGAACTTAGGACGTGTCAAGGTGGCAGATGAGGTCAGCGACGAGATATGCGATAAATGCGGACGCAACATGGTTATAAAATACGGTCCGCACGGCAAATTCCTCGCCTGCCCAGGATTTCCGGAGTGCCGCAACACCAAGCCGCTCCTCGAGAAGATAGGAGTAAATTGCCCCAACTGCGGCGGCGAGATTATAAAGCGCCGCTCCAAGAAAGGCCGTCTCTTCTATGCCTGCGAGAATAAGGACTGCGACTTCATCAGCTGGCAGCGCCCAGACAGCAAGAAGAAGGCATGAGAGTTTATGAAACAATCATAATCCCAAAAGATAGCCTTTAATTAAGGATAAACCCCTTGTAATTGGCTTCAAAAAGTGCTAACATACACATCGTTGTATGGAAGTTAAGGTAAGGAGTGGACAAAAGTCCACTCCTTATGTGTTATGATACCAAGGAACTTTTGATGGCAAAGACAGATTATATCGAGAGAGTAAATGAGTTCATAGTGCCGTATCTAACTAAGCAGGGCTATGAGCTTATCAAGACAGAATTTGTAAACGAGGATGGCAATTATTTCCTGCGGCTCTATATTGATTTAGCAGAAGCAGACGACGCATTAGAGGTTGCAGGTAACACCTTAGCTCAAGCGTCTGACGCAGCAGCTCAGACAGTCGACGCGATAGCCCAAGCAGGCGATACATCATCCCAAGCGGAAGGTGCGGAGCAGGACGAGGAGGCTGACCAGTCCGTATCCATCAACGACTGCGTCAAGGTATCGAGATACCTAAGCAAGTGGCTTGACAAGGAAGATTTTATCAAAGAGACATATACCATGGAGGTATGCTCCAAGGGATTTTTGACTGATAGCACATCAGAGGATAAGCAAGGAGAAGGCGTATGAATACCGAACTAAAAGAAGCACTTGAGATATTGGGCAGAGAGCGCAACATACCTCAGGAGGCATTGTTAGAGGCAATCGAGAGCTCGCTGCTGACAGCTTGCAAGAACCATTTCGGAACAAGCGAGAATTGCCGGGTGACCATAGACAAGGACAGCTGTGACTACACCATCATACAGGAGAAGGAGGTAGTCGAGGAGGTATTCGATCCTGCTACCGAGATAAGCTTGCAGGATGCACGCATGATTGATGCCAAGGCTGAGCTTGGGGATTTTGTAGAGGTACAGATAGACTCTCAGAAGTTCGGCAGGATAGCCACCCAGAATGCCAAGGGCGTTATAGTGCAGAAGATACGTGAGGAGGAGAGAAATTCACTCTTCCGCGATTTCTATGAGCATGAGCATAACATAATGACCGGTGTCGTAAGACGCTTCATGGGCAAGAACGTCTCCATCAACCTAGGCAAGGCGGATGCCATACTTGCAGAAAATGAGCAGATCAAGGGAGAGCAGCTGAAGCTTAATCAGCGTCTCCGCGTATATGTATTGGATGTCAAGAATAATCCGAGAGGGCCGCATATATCGGTATCGCGTACTCATCCGGATCTCGTTAGATGCCTGTTCACCGAGGAGGTATCGGAGATCAAGGAGGGCGCCGTAGAGATAATGGCTATCGCCAGAGAGGCAGGCTCCCGTACCAAGATGGCAGTGCTCTCGCATGATGAAAATGTTGACCCGGTAGGTGCCTGTGTAGGTGTCAACGGCACCAGAGTCAATGCCATAGTAGATGAGCTAAACGGCGAGAAGATAGATATAATCAACTGGGACGACAATCCGGCGTTCCTCATTGAGAATGCCTTAAGTCCGTCCAAGGTTATCTGCGTAGTTGCGGATGAGGACGCCAAGCAGGCCATAGTCATAGTACCGGATTTCCAGCTCTCACTTGCCATAGGTAAGGAGGGCCAGAATGCGAGACTTGCAGCCAAGCTCACCGGATACAAGATAGATATCAAGTCAGAGTCACAGGCTCAGGAGTCGGGACTCTTAGAGGAGCTCGGCATGGCAGCCTATGACGAGGACGGCAGTGCTGTATACGAGCAGGGCGAGTACGAGGGTTCGGCATTCGGAGACAATGCAGCCGACAGCGATGAGTTAGAGAATGAGAGTGCAGAGCTTGATGAGGGCGAGCTCGAGGCAGCCGCAGCAGACGGGGCAGTCGCAGCAGACGAGGATACAGAGACAGTAGAGACAGCCGCAGAGGACGAGGCATCAGCTGATGAGACCGCCCCGGAGGAAGCATAAGGAAGCATAAGAGGACTTAAGCTTTGACAGATATCAAGAGATTCGGAGGCATGATAGGCCTTGCAGCCAAGGCAGGCAGGCTCAGATCCGGTGAATTTCAGTCAGAGGAATCCATCAAGAGAGGCAGAGCCAAGCTGTGCCTGATAGCGGCGGATGCCTCGGAGAGAACAAGCAAACATTTTCATGATATGTGTGCATATAGAGAGGTCCCGATATATAAGATAGACGTCGGTAAGGACGCATTGGGGCAGATGATAGGACGAGGTGCAAGGACATCGGTAACGATAGAGGAGCAGGGACTCGCGGACAATATAGTCGGACTCGTGGACGGAGGTAGTGTAAGTGGCAACAGAGAATAATGACAATAAAAAAACAGCTGCGGAGCAGACGAATGCCGCGCCCAAGAAGAAGCTGAATGTTGTATTCAGAGCGCAAAATTCGTCAAGCATTAAGAAACTTCCCGAGGGACTAAAGAGTGCCGCGGGTGATAAGGGCGCGGGCAAGAAGACTGCCGCAGGAGCTAAGAGTGCCAAGGCGACAGAGACCACGGACGTAAAGCGCCCGAGGCCGCTTCCGGCAGGCACCAAGCCGGTCAAGCCCAAGATCAAGGAGATAGAGGAAGAGGCTAAGCATGCAGCCGAGGAGCCGGTAGCTAAGCTTGTGAAGAAGGCTGACCACGATGCAGCTGAGGCAGCCAAGGCGGCTAAGGAAGCCGAGAAGAAGGCAGCCAAGGAAGCAGCTAAGGAAGCCAAGACAGGTAAGGGCACGACTGCGTCAGATGGCAAGAAGACTATAACCAAGTCCGCGGACAAGGCGGAGGCAGCTGAGTCCAAGACTACGACAGCAGTCGAGAAGGACACTAAGCAGGAATCTAAGACAGAGTCTAAGGCAGCTGCTGAGCAGACTATAGCTGAGGCAGATAAGACGACAAAGACTGCCAAGAGCACTAAGGAAGTTAAGGC
>CAVHZK010000006.1:0-12435 GCA_963640215.1 bacterium
CCCATTGCCGTCTGCTTCTTTGACACAAATGGTATCGTGCGGCTCATCAACCACCGGATGCTTGCCATAGCAAGCCTCCTGCATAGTAATGGCTTGCAGATGCTCACAGAGCTTGATAATGCCCTTAGGACACCGCCCGAAGGCATCCGCTGTCTAGAACCTAAGCTTCAGATTTTTCGTTTTCCAGACGGCAGTGCATTGCGCTTTACTAAGGAACAGATCACTACACAAGCAGGCGTCAGATATACTCAGGTCACTGCTGCCGATGTGACGGAGCTGATGCAGCGACAAGCCGAGCTGAACGAGGAAAACACCAAGCTTGCCGAGGTCAATGACCGGCTGCGTACGCTTTTTGAACAGATGCCTGAGCTTATCCGCGAGGAAGAGACGCTTGAGATGAAGCAGCGCGTTCACGATGATATAGGGCACAGCATCCTTGCCGCACGGCGGGCACTGCATAGACAAAGCGGACTTAAGTCACTCAAGGAAAGCGCTGTACTATTTGAACAGGCCATTGCGGTACTTTACCGCTCCAATCAGATACTTGCTGAATCTGAATCATTGGAAACTGCTATAGTGAAAAGCAGTGAGATGGGCGTACGTGTACTGATCGAAGGAGAGCTTCCCGATATGCCGAGTATGCGCTCACTCGCGGCATTGGCAATTACCGAATGTGCGGCAAACTGTGTCCGTCATGCCGACGGCACAGAGCTGTATGTGCACTTTGGGCAGAGCTTGGGACACGCAGAGCTTATCCTGACCAATAACGGTGTGCCGCCGAGGGGAAAAATACGTGAGGGCGGCGGGCTTTCCATGCTGCGTCGCCACGTGGAAGAAGCAGGCGGTACTATGGAGATCCTAAGTATCCCCAACTTCAAATTAATAATAAGTGTTGACGGATGACAGTGCAGGCATGGATGTTTACAATACCGGAAGAGGAGGTAACCGAGCATGAGAGTCATGATTGTTGAGGATCAGCCCATGATACGTAGCCTGCTGGAGAGCTACTTTCCAGCAGAGGACGGGCATCAGATAGTCGCGTCCATTCCCGGCGCCAAGCAAGCCGTTGAGATATGCCATGTCACTACGGTTGATTTAGTCCTGATGGATGTGCAGACACAGAACCGCGAGAACGGTCTGACTGCCGTTCGCGAGATCAAGACCGCTCATCCGCAAATCAAAATCATCGTTGTGACCTCGCTGATCGACGGCGCCGTTCTGAAAAATGCCAAATCCTCCGGGGCAGACAGTCTGTGGTACAAGGATTCTACAGAAAACCGGCTGATGGAGATAGTGCGCCAAACAATGGCAGGCAAGCACATCTTTCCGGATGCACCGCCACCTGTCCAGATCGGCATGGCGAAAAGCACGGAATTTACCAAGACAGAGCTGAGAGTGCTGCGTTACCTGCTACGCGGTCTTTCCTACCCGCGCATTGCATCGGAGATGTGCGTAGAGATGTCCACAGTCAAATTTCATGTGGCCAACATGCTCCAGAAGACGGGACTTGAAAACAAGCTTCAGCTTGCCTTAGCTGTCAGCGAGGTGAAAATGATCGCCGATTTAGACGAGAAATAGGTGCACGCAGACACCACAGGGCGATGGAAAATCTCGTCCTTGTTAAGTCCCCGTTAAGAAAATACAATTTATGCTCATTTTGACAAGTCGGATGCTATAATTCCTAAACAAGTTCACGCAAAGTACATGAACTATTGCTAATTATAATCACCGGCGGCAAGATGCACAGCCGCATAAACTATGAACGCAACTGATATTTTTATCTTAGTCTGTCAGTGCAGAGGCGATTACAGCTCTGGTTGACGGCAGGATGGTGAAATATCGGTTCGTTTTGTGTCTAAGGTTACATTATGCAGGATAATGATTTCCGTTTAGGAATAGATATAGGCTCCACAACTGTTAAAACAGCTATAATCGACGAACATGGCAAGGTGCTCTTCTCTGATTATGAGCGGCATTACGCCAATATACAGGAGACCCTCTCGAAGCTCCTCAAGAAGGCTTCAGCAAAACTTGGCAATATACGTCTGCGCGGTGCTGTCACAGGCTCCGGAGGACTCACTCTTGCCAAGCATATAGGACTGCCCTTCGTGCAGGAGGTCGTCGCTGTATCTACTGTATTGTCGGCGCGCTCACCCGAGTGTGACGTTGCCATAGAGCTTGGCGGCGAGGATGCCAAGATTATATATTTCTCCAATGGTGTCGACCAGCGCATGAACGGTATATGCGCAGGCGGTACCGGTTCTTTCATTGACCAGATGGCAGCCCTGCTGCAGACTGATGCCGCAGGACTCAACGAGTATGCCGCCGAGTACCGCTCCATCTATCCGATAGCTGCTCGCTGCGGTGTATTTGCCAAATCCGACATACAGCCTCTTATCAACGAGGGCGCCACGAAGCCTGACCTTGCAGCCTCTATATTTCAGGCTGTCGTAAACCAGACGGTATCTGGTCTTGCCTGCGGCAAGCCCATACGCGGCCATGTTGCCTTCCTAGGCGGTCCTCTTCATTTCCTGCCTGAGTTAAAAAAGGCCTTTATACGCACGCTCAAGCTTGATGATGAGCACGTTATAGCTCCAGAGGATTCACACCTCTATGCCGCCATAGGCTCTGCCATGTGCATACCGGCTCCCGGCGAGAAGCTTATATATAAGGGTGCCGAGTCCGCGCCCGTGATGGAGATTACTGCGCTCTGTGATAAGCTCTCGCATCATATAGACATGGACACCGAGATAAAGCGTCTCGAGCCCCTGTTTAAGGATCAGGCTGACTATGATGCCTTCCTCAAGGAGCATGCCAAGGCAAATGTGCGTACCGCAGAGCTTGCTACCTATGAGGGCAATGTTTATCTTGGCATAGATGCGGGCTCCACCACGACCAAGCTTGCCTTAGTCGGCGAGGACGGCTCGCTGCTCTACAAGTTCTACGACAATAATAACGGCTCTCCTCTGAATACTGCCGTTAAAAGCTTCAGAGAGATTAAGGCTCTGCTTCCACCGACTGCTCATATAGTATATGCCTGCTCAACCGGCTACGGCGAGCAGCTTATTAAGTCTGCCTTTAAGCTTGATGAGGGTGAGGTCGAGACCATAGCGCATTATTATGCTGCTTCATTTTTTGATAAGGACGTTGACTGCATCATAGATATCGGCGGTCAGGACATGAAGTGCATACGCATTAAGGACGGCACCGTGGACTCCGTACAGCTTAATGAGGCATGCTCGTCGGGCTGCGGTTCATTTATAGAACAGTTTGCAAAGTCGCTTAATTACAGCGTTAAGGATTTTGCGAGAGAGGCTCTCTTTGCCAAGCAGCCTACGGATCTCGGCACACGCTGCACCGTATTTATGAATTCCAATGTCAAGCAGGCGCAGAAGGAAGGCGCCTCAGTCGCCGAGATATCCGCGGGTCTTGCTTATTCTGTTATCAAAAATGCTCTCTACAAGGTTATCAAGATAAGCGACGCGAGAGACTTGGGACATCATATAGTTACTCAAGGCGGCACCTTCTATAACGATGCCGTGCTGCGCGCATTTGAGCGTACGGCTGACTGTCATGCCACTCGACCCGATATAGCAGGCATCATGGGTGCCTTTGGAGCTGCGCTTATAGCGAGAGAACGCTATGGCTTCAAGAGAGAAGCCTCATGTGAGGGTACGCCGGTAGAGAGCAGTATGCTGAGTATCGACGAGATACTTAATTTCAGCTATACGACCAGCATGACACGCTGTCAGGGCTGCAACAATCACTGCGTACTCACGATAAATGAGTTTGCGGACGGACGCAAATATATCTCCGGCAACCGCTGTGAGAGGGGACTTGGCATAGAGAGACCTAAGAGCGAGGAAATCCCCAATATGTTCAAGTACAAGCTCTCACGCATGTTTAACTATCGTGCTCTAAATGCCTCCGAGGCCAAGCGAGGCATAGTCGGCATACCGAGAGTCCTCAATATGTACGAGGATTTCCCGTTCTGGGCGACCTTCTTCAAGAAGCTCTCCTATCGCGTCGTGTTAAGTCCTCTGAGCAGCAGGCAGATATATGAGCTCGGCATGGAGACAATTCCCTCCGAGTCCGAGTGCTATCCTGCCAAGATTGCCCATGGGCACGTGGAATGGCTCATCAATCAGGGCGTTGATTTTATCTTCTATCCCTGCATACCATATGAGCGCAACGAGAGCCCCAATGCCAGCAACCATTATAACTGCCCGATTGTTACATCGTATCCTGAAAATATCAAGAATAATATAGAGCTTAAGGACAGGGGCGTAGAATTTATGTGTCCGTTCCTGCCATTTACAGATAAGGAGAAGCTCACAGCCTCGCTTATCAAGGCGTTTAGTCCTAAGTTTGAGAACTATACCGATGCCAAGGGCAATGCGCTCCCCCCGCTCTCTGCCGCAGAGATAGAGCACGCGGCATCCCTTGCCTGGGATGAGCTCATCAGAGCCAAGACTGACACTGAGGCAAAGGGTGAGGAGATACTTAAGTGGATGCAGGATACTGGTCACAGAGGCATAGTCCTTGCCGGCAGACCCTATCACGTTGACCCGGAGATAAATCACGGCATAGCCGACATGATCACGGGCTATGGCTTCGCCGTGCTCACTGAGGACTCCGTCAGCCATCTTGCGGAGGTTGACAGACCTACCATAGTCACGGATCAGTGGATGTATCACACAAGACTCTACCGCGCGGCAAGCTTCGTGAAGACCAGAGACGACCTTGATCTGGTACAGCTTAATTCATTTGGCTGCGGTCTTGATGCCGTTACTACGGATCAGGTAAATGACATACTCACAGGCTCCGGCAAGATATATACTGTGCTCAAGATTGACGAGGTCAATAACCTTGGCGCAGCTCGCATACGTATACGCTCGCTGATTGCTGCTATCAAGGTTCGCGAGATGAGAAACATTAAGAGGCAGGAGCAATCATCAGCTTACAAGAGAGTAGTATTTGATAAGAGCATGAAGGGATATACCATACTCTGCCCTCAGATGTCGCCTATACATTTTGAGCTCCTGGAGCCTGCCTTCAGGCAGCATGGCTACAATATAGTCGTGCTCCAAAATGACAACCGCAATGCCGTGGATATGGGGCTTAAATACGTCAACAATGATGCCTGCTACCCCTCGCTCATAGTTATAGGCCAGATCATGGATGCGCTCCTCTCTGGCAAATACGACCTAAGCCGCACCGCGGTGATTATGTCGCAGACCGGCGGCGGCTGCCGTGCATCCAACTATATAGGCTTCATCAGACGTGCTATCAAGAAGGCAGGTCTGCCGGATATACCGGTTATCTCCATCAATTATAACGGCATGGAGACCAATCCAGGCTTCAAGATAAGCTTGGGGCTTGCCTATAAGGCTATGCAGGCTCTCGTGTACGGTGATGTATTCATGCGTGTGCTCTATGCTACGAGACCCTATGAGGCTGTCAAGGGAGCTGCCGATGCGTTGCATGAGAAATGGAAGGCGCGTGCCATAGCACAGCTTAAGCGCCGCTCTCCGGCGACTGCCGAATTTAATCGCATAGTACGCGGCATTATCAAGGACTTTGATGAGCTTCCGCGCACGGACGAGCGTAAGCCTCGCGTAGGCGTGGTGGGCGAGATATTGGTGAAATTCTCCCCACTTGCCAACAACAATATAGTAGGGCTCTTAGAGCGTGAGGGAGCTGAGGCTGTCATGCCTGATCTTATAGATTTCCTGCTCTACAGCTTCTATAATTACACCTTCAAATGGAAATATTTAGGCGGCAAGAAGCAGGCTGCTACCTTGTCGAACATAGGTATATCTTTCATAGAGAGCTTCCGTAAGACCGCCCGCAAGGCGCTTGAGGCATCCAAGCACTTCACGCCTCCGTCGGATATCAGAGAGACGGCTGCTATGGCTAAGCGCTTTCTCTCTCTCGGCAATCAGACCGGTGAGGGCTGGTTCCTGACCGGCGAGATGTTGGAGCTTATACATGAAAATGTGCCGAACATAGTATGTGTACAGCCCTTTGGCTGCCTGCCCAATCATATAGTGGGCAAGGGCGTCATCAAGGAGCTGCGCGCTGCATATCCGGATTCCAATATCATAGCTGTCGACTATGATCCCGGTGCATCTGAGGTGAATCAGCTCAACCGTATCAAGCTCATGCTTGCTACGGCACAGAAGGCGCTGCTGTAGGGAAGTCTACGCAATAAGCTACATGTATGATACCCTCTACTTTAAGCGCATAATACGACTTACTCCGTGCTCCGCACTCTCGTAAGTCTCCGCAACAAGCTCCACTTTCGTTTTGCTTGTTGCCGCGGTATTCGTCAGAAACTTGAGCAAGCTCCAGTTTCTTCCCCATTGCTCGCACATATTCGTACCCGGGCTATCGACCTATACTATGAAAAAGCGAGTGCATACAAAATTGTATGCACTCGCTCACTTTCTTTTGTCTTTATGCGCTTACTTACGAATGCCCAGCTTCTTGATGAGCTCTCTGTAGCCCTCGAGGTCCTTCTTCTGAAGATAAGCAAGCATACCGCGGCGCTGTCCTACCATCATGAGGAGTCCGCGTCTTGAGTGGTGATCCTTTGGGTTCTGCTTGATGTGCTCTGTAAGCTCATTGATGCGCTCAGTAAGTATAGCGATCTGAACCTCCGGTGAACCGGTATCTCCGGGCTTACGTCCGTACGCGTTGATAAGCTCTGTCTTCTTCTCTTTTGAAATCATGTCTCTACTCCTTTACATACTATGCCGGAATATCTCCGGTTATACTTACCGACAGCAAAGCCTCCGCCAAGGAATGCAAAACGCCGTGCTGCGGCGAACTGTTACATACTACCATATTCGATGGGCGCTATCAAGCCTATTTTTCTACATCGTCGCAATTGTCATTCATGTTAATGAGTTTACTGCCGACCTTGTTATCGCCGCAACACACATATATATCAGTTGATTGTTGTAGCGTAACACTGAGCAACAAACCATTCACTGCCTGTTATCCATACCATTGGATCCCTGCTCCCCCCTCGAAGAAAGCCTTCGTCTCAGGCACGTCATGCTCGCTTATCTGACGGGAGAGCTCCTCGATATTGCTAAATTTTCTCTCTGGTCTGATGAATTTCAACAACTCTGCCCTGACCTTTCTGCCATAGACATCGCCTATCTCATCAAAGGAATGTATCTCGAGCCTTATGCGTGTACCGCCCTCAGTGCTGCCGTCAACCGTAGGTCTTAATCCTAGATTGGCTATGCCGCGCACCTCTCGGGGCTTAAGCTCCGTCCGTCTGCCGCGAACCGCACCCTCGTCATATATATATGCTCTTACCGCATATACTCCGTAGGGAGGCAATGTCAGCTCGTCAGGCACCTCTATATTCATAGTGGCATATTGCATCTTGCTCTTGCCTATGCCCTTGCCGTGTACCACGTCCCCGGAAATCGTATAGGGCGCCCCCATAAGTCTTGCAGCGCCTATCATATCTCCCTCGGACAGGAGCTTGCGCAGCAAGGTGGAGCTTACAATCTCACTGCCGCCGTCTGACTCCGCATCCACGCCTGACGCATTATCCGCATTATCCTCACTGACAGATATCTTATCTATGAAATCCGTCGTATATCCGTACTCCGCAGCATGTGCCTTTAAAAATGCGGCATTGCCCGCCTTGCCCCTGCCGAAGCTTACGTCCTTGCCTGCCACTATAGCGTGCATGTTGTAGCGCCCTATGAGTATACGGCTTAGGAAGTCCTCCGCGCTCATATTGCGCATCTCCTCGGTGAAGGCAAGCTCTATAACATAGTCTATGCCATGCTCGTACAATCTGCGCTTCCTATCCTCATCAGAGAGCACTCCGCTCTTGCCAAATTTAAGTATCAGCACCAGTGTACGCAGCCTGTCTCGCTCTGCACGGCGCTTAAGCTCCCTAAACAAAGCCTGATGCCCTATATGTGTGCCGTCGAACTTGCCTATAGCAACAGCTGTCGGCGCCGTCACACTGAGCAGTGCATCGACCCTGCACTCCTGCTCTGCCTGCTCTATCTCAGATATACGCAGGGCATCCTTTATCTCGAAGCTTCCTACTCTGCCTCGCGTAAGCGCCTCCATGCACGCGCCGCAGCCGAGCTGCTCTCCTATATCGCGGCACAGACTCCTGATATAGGTGCCCTGTGAGCATTGTACTGTAAATGTAACTCGTGGCAGCTCTATCTCATCTATATGTATATCATATATTTCGACATGCTTGGTCTTGCGCTCGACCTCTATACCGGCTCTGGCGTACTCGTAGAGCTTCTTGCCGTTAACTTTGCGTGCACTGTACATGGGTGTAAGCTGCTCATATCCGCCGATGTAGGACTTAACTGCAGCCTCTATACTCGCCTCATCCGGGAGCTCGCCCTCGTACTGACTCAGTACACTGCCTGTTATATCCTCTGTATCGGTCACCGTACCGAGCAGCATCACAGCCTTATATTCCTTGATGCTTCCGCCTATCTTATCTATGTCCTTGGTAGCTCTGCCTACAGCAACAGGAAGCACGCCCTCCGCCATCGGATCAAGCGTGCCTGCATGACCTGTCTTCCTGACTCCGAGGACGTGTCTAAGCTTCGCGCACACATCCATGGATGTCCATCCGGCTTCCTTATATACATTTATAAAACCGTTATATTTGCTAAATTGCTGCATTTCCTATCTGTTCGGCAAGATCAGCCTCTATCTCGTCAATGTTTTTCTCAAAATCCAGCGAAACAAAGCAGCCTGCAGCCTTCTTGTGACCTCCGCCGCCGTGCTTCTTGCAATAGCGGCTCACATCCACAAGCTCTGAGTTAGAGCGGAGGCTCGCCTTGACCTTGCCGTCCTTGGTCTCGTACATGTATACAGCCATATATGCCCCGCTCGTAGTCCTGAGCTGGTCTATCATGCCGTCCATATCCATATCTGCGGCATTTAACGCCTTGCGTGTCTCCATATCTATATAGCTGTAGATAATGCGACCCTCGGCTCTCTTCTTGGCGTGAGCAAGCACATATCCGAGCACCAGCTTCTGCTCGAAGCTCATGGAGAAAAATGACTCCTCCACTATCCTGCCAAAGTCTATTCCTCTTGACATGCAGCTTCCCGCGATATCCATAGTATGCTTGGATGTGCTGCTGTAGCGAAATACTCCCGTATCGTGGACTATGCCTGTATATATACACTCTGCTATGGACTTGTCTATGTAACACTCGTCCAGGAGATCGTAGAGCACCTCGCAGCATGACGAAGCCTCGCCTAAGATGATACCGAAGTCTCCGAAGCCCTCATTGGTATAATGATGATCTATGAGCAGCGCCCTGTCGGCATGTTTCAGATATTTCTCGAATCTGCCGAGGCGTTTGATATCTGCGACATCGCATACTACAGCTAACTCATACTCCTTACCGTCTCCGGAATCGTCGCTTATCTGCTCTGCGCCCTTAAGGAAGAGGAATTTCTCATTTACAGGCTCCAGATACACCTGCACGGATATATCGGCCTCATCAGCTCTCACATTCCTGATATAATTATATACGGCAAGCGTCGAGCCTACGCAGTCTCCGTCCGGACTGACGTGTCCGAGCACGCATACACTCTTGGCCTTCCTTATCTCTTGGTTGAATATATCCTTGGTAAGAAGCTCCATATCCTCGTTACAGCTCCTTCTCGGCTTCCTTCTGCTCATCCTCATCATGCGGCATACCGCCCGCCTTGGCCAATGCCTCTATCTTCTTGCTCATCTCGATAGCGTATTCCATACTGCGATCAGCTATGAATTTAAGCTCCGGAGTCTTGCGCAGATTGACTCTGTGCGCAAGCTCGCATCTGATGAAGCCGCTTGCTCTCTCAAGTCCCTCTATGCTCGCACTCAGCTGCTCGTCAGAGCCAAGTGAGGAAACATAGCACTTGCAAAACTGCAGATCTGGAGTGACCTCTGCCCGCGTCACCGTGAGCAGAGGATCTATGCGCGGATCCTTGACCTCATCTCTGATGATGGAGCTCAGCTCCCGCAGCACTTCTCCGTTTATTCTGTTATTCTTGATACTTCCCTTCTTCATTCGGCACTCGCACTCCTTGCCACCTGCACCATCTTGTATACCTCGAGAGTATCATCCGGCTGAATATCTCCGAAGTCCTCGAGCACGATACCGCACTCGAAGCCTAGCTTGACCTCCTTGACCTCATCCTTGAATCTCTTGAGAGATGCAATATCTCCGTCAAACAGCAGCTTGTCTCCGCGATAGAGTCTCGCCTTGGCGCCTCTCTCGACAAGTCCGTCCGTGACATAGGATCCCGCGATATTGCCGACATTGGATGCCTTGAATACCTGTCTTACCACAGCGCGTCCCAGATACTTCTCCTCGTATACAGGAGCCAGCATACCCGTGAGAGCAGCCTGCAGGTCGTCTATAGCCTGATAGATGACCTTGTACAGCCTCATATCTACCTGCTCACGCTCTGCCGTAGCCTTGGCAGTAGCATCCGGCTTGACGTTGAAGCCTATGATGATGGCATTGGCTGTAGATGCCAAGGTAACATCGGATTCATTGATATTACCTGCTGCGGCGTGGATGACCTTGACAGCCACCTCCTCGTTGGAGAGCTTGCCGAGACTCTGCTTGACAGCCTCAACCGAGCCCTGCACGTCTGCCTTGACGATGATGGGCAGCTCCTTGACATTGCCAGCCTTGATCTCATCAAAGAGATCGTCCAAATTCATCTTCTGCTTGGTCTCCTCGAGCATGTGCTTCTTCTGCTCTGAGATAAAGGTCTCAGCTATGCTCCTTGCTTCCTTCTCGTCCGAGCATACCATGAATACCTCGCCGGCATTGGGCACGTCGTTAAGTCCGAGTATCTCAGCCGGATATGACGGAGCGGCCTTTTTGATACGTCCGCCCTTGTCGTCAAGCATGGCTCTGACCTTACCGTAGCAGGAGCCTGCAACTACATTGTCGCCTACCTTCAGCGTACCCTTCTGTACGAGTACGGTTGCGACAGGACCTCTGCCCTTATCAAGCTGTGCCTCGATAACGAGACCTCTTGCATTTCTGTCGGGGTTGGCCTTGAGCTCAAGTACATCTGCCTCAAGCAGTATCATATCTAAGAGCTCCCTGATACCCTCTCCGGACTTCGCCGATACGGGCACCATAGGCGTTGAGCCGCCGTAGTCCTCGGCTACCAAGTCGTACTCGGTAAGCTGTGACTTAACCAGATCCATATTGGCGCCCGGCTTATCCATCTTGTTGATGGCTACAACCACCTCTACGCCTGCCGCCTTGGCATGGCTGATAGCTTCTATGGTCTGAGGCTTAACGCCGTCGTCCGCAGCAACTACGAGCACTGCTATATCAGTTGACTGTGCGCCTCTTAAACGCATAGCTGTAAATGCCTCGTGTCCGGGTGTATCGAGGAAGGTGATATTCCTGTCTCCGACCTTGACTACCGAAGCACCTATGTGCTGGGTAATGCCGCCCGCCTCACGGCTTGTGACATTGGTATTCCTGATTGCGTCAAGCAGCGAGGTCTTACCGTGGTCTACGTGACCCATCACGCATACGACAGGATTGCGGAGCTTAAGCTTGCTCTCGTCCTCCTCGCTTTCTTTCAGCAGCTCGGCGATAACGTCTACCTGTACTTCCTTCTCGCAGAGGATATCATACTCGATGGCTATCTCCTCGGCCTCCTCGTAGCTGAGCTCAGTGTTGGGCGTAACCATCTTGCCTGTAAGGAACAGCTTCTTGACTATGACGCTCGGCTGCATCTTGAGCTTCTCTGCAAGCTCCTTGATGGTGAGTGTCTCAGGCAGCACTATCTGCTTAATCTCATCCTCAGGTGCTTCCTTCTTGGGCTCGGGCTTGATAAATGCGCCCTTGCCTGTCTTGGGAACCTTGATGTTGGGATTGTCTACAAATTTATCTTTGCGATCCCTTGAGCGATCATTTCTGCCTGATCCGCCTCTGCCGCCTCTGCCGCCTCCTTTATTGCCTCCGTCAAATGCAGGTGCTGCTCCAGCGCCTGCACCTACTCCCGGTCTCCTGCCCGGAGCTGCTCCGCCCTGCGGTCTGCCGCCTCTGCCGCCGTCTGCCGCATTGCCGCGCACTATAAAGGTTCTGCCGCTGCTCTCAGAGCTGCCGGGTCTGCCGCCCTGTGGTCTGCCTGCTGGTCTGTAATTTCTGTCGCCGCGCTTGGCGTCATGTCCGCCTGCTGCCTGTCTTGCCTGCCTTGAGGCTGCTGCTATGATGGCAGCTGCATTATAATTGGCATAGGACTTGACTATCTTGACCTTGGGCAGAGCATCTGCCGCAGCGGACTGCACGGTCTTGCTCTCGGCCTCGGTCTTGGCGTCGGTCTTGGCGTTGGTCTTGGATTCAGACTTTGTCTCTGTCGCAGTCTCTGTTGCTGAGTCTGCTTCAGCCT
>CAVHZK010000007.1:0-6840 GCA_963640215.1 bacterium
AATCTCACTATCATGGCTCAGACTACAGGCACTCCGGCTGAGGGATATGAGCTCGGCAGCGTCAATATCGAGCCTGATTTCGTGGAGGTCTACGGTGAGGAGTCCGTAATAAACTCGCTTACAGTCATAGCGCTGCCGGCATCCTTACTCGATATAACGGGTGCGAGTGCGGATGTGTCTGCCTCGGTGAGCATTAAGGATTACCTGCCGGAGGGCATATATACAGACAGTGTAGGAAATGTAGCCCTCGTAGCAAGGATAAATAAGCAGGGCACAGGCACGACTGAGTCATCGGAGAGCGCAGAGTCTGAGACTAATACGGAGAGTACTGCAGAGAGTACTGCACAGACGGAGACGCAGGCAGAGAGCACGACAGGACACAATCCGGAGACTACCGGTCAGTCTGCTACGCATAACACCTCGGGAGATGCAGCCGCGCGAGAGTCCGATATAAGAGAGGGCGGTTCTGCCGAGCAGCAGTCTGCCGCAGCAGGCAAGGATGAGACAGTCGGTACAGGCCACGAGAGCAGGCAGGCCTCGGACGCGCTGAGAGAGGAAACAGTAGTGTCTCACAGCACCGGAGGCTCAAGGAATGGGGCGCACGCAGGTAATTAAAGGCTAAGAGGAGCAAAATCTGTAGGATATGCGCCTTTGTGCAAGATAAACAATCTTACCTGCATATCAGCAGGCACCGTACACAATAAAAGCACGGATTGCTACGCGTATACGCGCTCTCGCAATCCTCAAATGCATTCCTATGAAGTGAAGGATGGAACTAGTTGCATTAGGCCTAAGTATGCTGTTAAGCTTTGGTATGTCGCGTATGGGTATGTATATCCCGTCCGGCATCCTGCTTTGCGCAACGGCAGCCGCACTTACAATTTATTATTACCGTCAAAGCGGCAGGAGAGTGTGCCCTCCTGCTGTTTTTTCTATGTCGTGGATAGGAGGTATAGGCATCGCCTGTATGAAACTCTCTAACTTGGAGACGGATTGGGAGACAGAGACTTGGGTCGTGCTCTTTGTGGCATATGCTGCATTTATAGTAGGATATAAGATGCTTGCCGGTGTGCGTACTGGTGGCAAGCGACATGACGGAGGATTTGACGCTACAGCAGACATTGGCATGTCTCTTCTTGGGAAGAAAAGCAACAGTTTAGCAACGCAGGAAGCGATCGAGGCGGACGTAGCCATAAGCTTAGAACAGTCACATTTCCAGTCCGATTGCAATCAGGACGCAGGCAACAGAGTCACCCTGTATATCATGCTCAATGCGCTTGCATTTATATCTGTCATAAGCTTTATTACAGAGGTCATAATACTGGGATACGTACCGCTCTTTACTGTTGACACGCCTCACGCCTATTCATATTTCCATGTAAGCGGACTGCATTACTTTACTGTAAGCTGCTGTCTGCTACCGGCACTCGGTACCTTGAGTATATGGGATGAGATAAAGAACAACAGACACTTAAAGTTGTTAAGGCGGATAGACATATCTGTCTGCATGGCATTAGGAGTGCTCATCCCCATATTATCAGTATCAAGATATCAGCTTTTCTTCGGTATTTTGCTTGCGGCCTGCTGTATACTCATATTGAACGGCACACGCATCAGTATTAAACTAAGCATCAAGGTGGTGCTCTCGGCAGCAGTAGCGCTCTTCGCCATGCTGATGCTCTATATATTTATAACAATTGCGAGGGCTCACAGCATCGAATACTTAAATGGTATATTCGAGATGAAATACGAGCTTCCGATATATATATCGCAGCCCTATATCTATGTAGCCAATAATTTTGATAATCTCAACTGCCTTGTACGGGAGCTTAATGAGCATACGCACGGGCTTAGGATGCTCTTTCCTTTCATAGCATTGAGCGGACTGAAATTCATTAGGCCGGAGCTTATAGCCTTCCCGCTCTACGTCACCAAGGAGGAGCTGACCACGGTTACGCTTATCTATGACAGCTATTATGATTTCGGCTTAGTCGGAGTTATTGCATTTTGTCTTGCGCTCGGCATGGCAGCGGCATATATAGAACAACGCGCCATAGGCGGGCAGGGGACAGGGCATTATTTTGTAGTACTCCTTTATGCCGAATTGATGATATACTTAAGTCTATCCTTTTTTACGACTTGGCTGTCCAACCCGACGAGCTGGTTCTTATTTGGGATAACGCTTGTGGGCGTGGTCATAAGCGGACTGCTATGCAAACAAGTGCATGATGCTGCATAGCTGTGGGGCGACACTTTTAGAGCAACAACCATGCCTGTGTTTTTGGCAGGTAACACATGATATGAAAGTGACGGATTGCCACGTACTTACGCACTCTCGCAATCCTCAACACTTTTGGAGTTGACGGAAGGAGAATACTATGGTTGACAACAAACAAATATGGTTTGCCAACACCGGAGACGACTGTTCGACGAGGCTGTACTTAGACCCCAAGATGGCCAACCGCCACGGATTTATCTGCGGTGCGACGGGTACCGGTAAGACAGTTACACTCAAGGTACTCTCCGAGTCATTTTCAGAGCTGGGAGTGCCAGTATTTTTGTCGGATGTCAAGGGAGATTTAAGCGGATTTATATTGCCGGGTCAGGACAACGCCAACATGCAGGAGCGCATTAAGCGTTTCGGACTCGGAGAGAGCTTCTCCTATATGCGCTACCCGACGACCTTTTACGATATATACGGCGAGAAGGGTATACCGCTACGCACGACCATCTCAGAGATGGGGCCCGTGCTCTTAGGGCAGTGCCTTGGGTTGAATGATACTCAGTGCGATGTGCTGTCAGTGGTATTTAAGATTGCCGACGATCAGGAGCTTTTGCTCCTTGATACCAAGGACCTAAAGGCCATGCTCAACTATGTCGGCGAGAATATTGCAGAGTTCGAGATGGATTACGGACATATAGCCAAGGCTACGCTCACTACCATAGTCAGGGCCATAGTGGCTATAGAGGCAGAGGGCGGAGACAAATTCTTCGGCGAGCCTGCTATAGATATCAATGATCTATTTAGGACAGATGAGCAAGGATACGGCATGATAAATGTGCTCTCCTCCGAGACACTTATCAACAAGCCCAAGCTCTATACGGCTTTTATGCTCTTCCTTATGTCGGAGCTCTTCGAGGTACTGCCGGAGGTCGGAGACCTAGAGAAGCCCAAGATGGTATTCTTCTTTGACGAGGCGCATCTCTTATTTAACAGTGCATCACCTGCTCTCTTAGAGAAGATAGCACAGGTGGTCAAGCTTATCCGCTCCAAGGGTGTGGGTATATATTTTGTTACGCAGTCTCCGGCAGATATACCAAGTGACGTCATGTCGCAGCTCTCCAACAAGATAGAGCACGCGTTAAGAGCTTATACACCCAAGGAGCTCAAGGCAGTCAAGACAGCAGCCGAGTCCTTCAGGGAGAACCCGGCCTTCGACACGGCAGAGCTATTGCAGCAGCTTGGTACCGGAGAGGCCGTTGTATCCCTCCTCGATAATAAGGGCATACCGGCTCCGTGTGAGCACGCATATATACTTCCGCCAAAGAGTCTCATGGGTACGATTACTGACACCGCAAGACATGATGCCATAGTGATGAATGCCCTTGCCGATAAATACTCGGCTCAGGTAGACAGTGATTCGGCTTATGAATTTTTGGAACGCCAGAGAAAACAGACAGAAGAGCTAAGCGCTGCTGCGGCCGATGCTCAGGCGGCAGCCATAGCCGCTACCAAGGAAGAGGCGGCAGCCGCCAAGCAGGCACAAAGAGAAGCCGAGGCACAGGCGAAAGCCAAGGCCAAGGCAGAGGCAAGCGCAGACAGGGCAGTGAAGCGCAGCGTGAAGAATGTTGCTTCCTCGACAACAGGCACCATAGGCAGAGAGTTAGGCAAGGCTATAGGCGGCACTGTAGGCGGAAGCTTCGGGAAGCGTCTCGGCGGCAATGTGGGAGCGAGCATAGGCCGAAACATTATAGGCACGCTGTTTAAGCTGTAAGGGTTACGAGATGTCTCTAAGGGACAGATTGCCAAGTCAATATCTTGATAACATGCGGAAGGTACCGGACCTTGAGTTCGATGCCTTCCTTGGTATATATGACGAGGCGCCAGTTAAGGCGCTCAGATTTAACCCGTGCAAGGCTCGCCGCGAGACCATAGACAAATTGGTTGAGGCTTGGCACCTAGAGCCTGTGCCGTGGTGCAGGGATGCGTATTACTATGAGGAGTCGGAGAACCTACGCCCGGGATTATCTCCCTACCACGACGCAGGGGTCTACTATATACAGGAGCCGTCGGCTATGATTACTGCCGAGAGGGCGGAGATTTCACCCAATGATATAGTGCTCGACCTTTGTGCAGCCCCGGGCGGCAAATCCACTCAGGCTGCTGCCAAGGCAAGGTATCTTGTCTCCAATGAGCCCATACCGGGCAGGGCACGCATACTTAGCTCCAACATAGAACGCATGGGCTTTAGTAATTGCATAGTAAGCTCGGCATATCCGGATGAGCTGGCGGCAGTATTTACCGGGTATTTTGACAAGATCATCGTTGATGCGCCGTGCTCCGGCGAGGGCATGATGCGTAAGGACGAGACAGCTATCGCAGAGTGGAGTCCTGCCAATGTGGCACTGTGCATTAAGAGACAGGCTGAGATACTTGATGCCGCTGCCTCCATGCTTAAAACGGGAGGCAGGCTTATATATTCGACCTGCACCTTTGAGTATGGGGAAAATGATGGACAGATAGCAGATTTCCTTGCGCAGCATGATGATTTTGTACTTATTTCATCAGAGACACTCTATCCGCACAGGATAAGGGGAGAGGGGCATTTCTGTGCCGTGCTTAAGCGCAGAGGAACAGACGAAGCAGATGACGGCACGGAGAGCTTAGATTATCGCAGGGAGGACAGAGGGACTGCAAATAGTGACAAGGCTCAAGACAACAGGCCACTGCGTGCAAATGATACTAACCCCAAGAAAACTAGCCCCAAGAAACGGTCTAAGGACGCAACAGATACACTCAGCGATATAGCAGACTACATGCGCCGCCGGAAAATACATGTACTGCGCAGCGGAGTAGAGCGCGGGGAGACATTTACCGACAGAAAGGGCAACAAGCGTTACGAGCCCTCACATGCAGAGGCTCTCTCCGATAGCTTTGGCACATTGACTGCGGACAGCATCAACCTATTTAGCGAGTCTGATGCCTTGGATTATTTAAGAGGCAGTGTGATAGAGTTAGACAAGCTCTCACCGGATAAGTATGAGCTTAATTCAGACGGAGGATGGCTTACCGTCATGTATGACGGATATCCGCTCGGGCTCGGCAAGCTTACCAGACGTATGATCAAGAATCACTATCCCAAGGGACTGCGCAGGTATTAGACTATCCGTTTTTCCAGATTTTATTCTTTTCCTGACGCAGTTTACTTCTAATTGAAGGCAACAAATCCCAGTCCGGATAATAATATAACTCTCTGGATGGAGCCTTCACATTCCTGTCCGGATCAAAAGCATAGTCCTCCATCAAAGAAAACTCTTCAGATGGATCATAGTCTAAATCATACAATTCTTCAGAGTCAGTTTCTTTGTTATAAATATACTTATATCGTTCACTAACGATTGCAAGCTTTCGATGATTCTGCGCACGATATGCGGAATCTGAATACACGATAGTTCTCTTTGGTATTTTATTGCCAAACAGCAGCTCATACAAATCAACAGTCGACGTCAATTCATTATACTGTCCAATACCTTCTTTTCTTGGAGTAATAAGCGGAATACGGATTTCGCACTCATATACATCATACGCATATCCGAGCTTACCCTTATGACCATTCATGTTCCCATGATCTGATGTTACTGCTATGCAATCGTCAGAAACATACTGGCGAATCATGCCGATATATCGGTCAAATAATTCAATGTCGCTACCGTATGCAACCTCCCCATTGATTACATGTGGGAAATGAATCCAAAGAAACACATCGTCCTGTGTGTTCAATACCTGTTCAACTTCATTTTTTACCATCAAAAGTGTTTCTTCTTTTTTCTCATCATCTGGACGCAAAAACCCCTCATGGATATAATGAGCCCCAACCCCCTGTTTGAAGGTGTCAAGCACATGCATTTTCACATCATCTCTATAACAATCGAAATACTGCGGAAGTGCGCTCCAAATATCGCCCCAAATAATATGGCACTGATATCCCTTATCATGCAGCTTGGTAAAAAGTGTCTCGCCTTGATATACATCTCCGATTTTTTCGTACGTTTCATACTTAGTTTCATGCGCATATTTACCCGTTATGGCACTAAAAAAAGACATAACTGTTGAAGGCGCAGCTGTATAATGACGATTAAAAACCGTTCCCTGTTGAGCTAATTCGATCAAATTGGGAGTATTCCATCTTTTGTTTCCGTATACCGGCAGATAATCAGTGCACAGCGCATCCTTTGAAATCAAGACATATTTACTCACAGGACATCACCTCGTTATAGCTTTTGCAGCATGGAATATGATCATTTATGGCGTAAGTATCCAACCATGCGCACCTGTAAATAATACTCCTTTTCTGTGATAATGTCTCTATTTGTTAGCGCCTTTTGTCCGTACCCTCTTTCAAAATACTCAACTTTATTTTACAATCGGCGATATGCAAAACCATATTCCGGTTTGGCAAGGAGAATAAGAGATGAATATCGGTATCATTTTAGCTGGAGGAACAGGTACCCGCGTGGGCGTGGACATCCCCAAGCAGTTTATCGAGATACAGGGTAAACCAATCATCGCGTATACCTTGGATAATTTTCAATCCGATCCGGAGATTGATGCGATTGAAG
>CAVHZK010000008.1:0-2153 GCA_963640215.1 bacterium
CAGATACAGAGGGGGACAGGCATTATGACAAGCAGTGAAGTCGTTATCAATATTTCACAGGACATCGAGAGAAGACTGGCTAACCTTATCTCAGTGGCAGGAGCGTATTCTTCAAGGATATACGTACTCACATCTGACAGAAAGATAAATGCCAAGAGCCTCATGGGTATGATGAGTCTTATATCCTGCACGGGAGACACGCTCACCATCACAGCAGACGGTGAGGACGAGCAGGAGGCTATACGTGCCATAAGCGAGTATCTCAAGAAAGAGGAGTAAATCTCGAAAACAAGCTTGACACCAAGAAGCAATTGTGATATTTTCCTATAAACCGATGAGGAAGAGTAGTAGACAGCTTCCCTCACATAAGAGAGAGCGGCGGGCGGTGTGATCGCGGCATGTGATATTCTGTTGAATGGACTTCCGAGGGCAAACAGAAACGTGACTTTTAGAGTATGTGGCGCCTACAAACACGTAGGCATGATTGCTTACTTAAGACACGGAGTATGGGAGACGCAGTGACTAAGCGTTACAAGCAGTCGGCGTATGATGGTACGCACTAAGAGGGTATCTGTATAGATACCAAGCCGGGTGGCACCGCAGGATTAGATTATTTGGTCCTGTCCCAGCAGATAAGCTGAGACAGGACTTTTTCTTGTCTCAAAACACATTCTGCATAAGCAAAAGGAGAAAAGCAATGAAGAAAACACTTAAGACAATCACGGCATCAATGCTTGCATTTGGCATGGCAGCGTCGCTCATGGCGTGCGGCTCATCCGGCACCGCAGATACCTCGGCAGCTGAGAGCTCTAAGGCAGAGAGTACAGAGACCAAGAGCACAGAGGCAGGAGCCGCTGCAAGCACAGCCGGAACAAGCTACAAGATAGGTATATGCAACTATGTTGATGATGCTTCACTTAACCAGATTTATGAGAATATCGAGTCTCAGCTTAAGAAACTCGGCGAGGAAGAGGGCGTTACCTTTGACATCTATTATGACAACTGTCAGGCAGACTCCAATGTATTGAATCAGATTATCAGTAACTTCCAGGATGCAGAGAAGGTAGACCTCATGGTAGGTATAGCTACACCGGTCGCTATGGCTATGCAGTCAGCAACTGAGGACAGCAAGACGCCGGTCGTATTTTCAGCAGTATCAGATCCCATATCTGTACAGCTTGTCGACTCACTCGACGCACCGGGTGCCAATGTAACAGGTACCTCGGACTATCTTAATACCAATGCTATCATGGATCTGATATTTGCCAATAAGCCTGATACAGCCAAGGTAGGACTCCTCTATGACGTAGGACAGGACAGCTCAGAGGCAGCTATAGCAGATGCCAAGGCTTATCTTGACGCCAAGGGCGTTGAGTATGTAGAGCGCACCGGCACCACGGTCGATGAGGTAATGTTGGCAGCAGATGCACTCTGCTCCGATGGGGTTGACGCGGTATTTACTCCTACCGACAATACTATCATGACTGCCGAGCTATCTATATATGAGAAATTTGCCGAGGCAGGCATACCGCACTATACAGGTGCTGATTCCTTCGCTCTCAACGGCGCATTCTTGGGCTTTGGTGTTGATTATGCCAATATAGGTGTAGAGACTGCCAACATGATAAATGAGATACTCGTACACGGAGCAGATCCTGCTACGACACCGGTCAAGACCTTTGACAATGGTATCGCTACTGTAAATACTGAGATATGCGAGCAGTTGGGATATGATTTTGAGACTGTCAAGGCTGCATTCGAGCCATATTGCACCGAGGTCAAGGAGATACAGACTGCAGAGAGCTTCTAAGGGAAAGCTTAAGCCTGCGTATCGCAGGTACCAAATGGTCTAGAAGCCACGGATTGCTTCGCGCGTAAGCACGAAGCAATCCGTGAATTCACAAACGGCACAAGGCTGTTTAAGGAGCAGCACATCCTATGGATATGTCATCAATCATAAGTTTATTACAGACATCTGTGGAACTGGGCTTGGTCAGTGCGCTGACTGTATTGGCTCTGTTCCTAAGCTACAGTATGCTGAACGTCTGCGATCTTTCGACTGACGGATGCTTTACACTCGGAGCCGCAGTCGGAGCCATGGTGGCTATATCCGGCCATCCGTTTCTGTCCATACCTGCCGCCATGGCGGCGGG
>CAVHZK010000009.1:0-4285 GCA_963640215.1 bacterium
GCATGGAACAGATGATAAAATATCCTCGGCTGTGGCTGTGTATCTGATGTATATGCTGCAGGTGAAATATTAGCAATGAGAGAGGAACGTCATGGAGAAGAATTATACCATTGAAGCGATACCTGTAGCACCGCTTAAGCTTGCGGCACATATCAGCGCCAAGAAGCTTGCAGGCGAGATAGACAGATGCATTGTAGATTTCCGTAAGCACGATATAGAGGTACTGAAGCAGAAGTATGTTGATTCGGTTATGCTCAGAGATATTGCACCGGACAGCTTTCTCCTGGACCTTGAGTGCCCGCGTTTTGGCACAGGCGAGGCCAAGGGCGTTATCAACGAGTCTGTAAGAGGTGTTGATGAGTATATCATATGCGATATCACCAATTATTCCAATACCTATAAGGTGAGCGGATACGTGAATCACATGTCGCCGGATGACAATTATCAGGATCTTAAGCGTATCATCGGTGCAAGTATAGCCAAGGCACATCGTGTAAATGTTATCATGCCCTTCCTCTATGAGTCACGTCAGCACAAGAGAGACAAGAGAGAGTCACTTGACTGTGCTATGGCGCTGGAAGAGCTTGTGAACATGGGAGTATCCAATATCATCACCTTTGATGCCCATGATCCGAGAGTACAGAATGCCATTCCGCTTAACGGCTTCGATTCATTTATGCCGACCTATGCCTTCCTCAAGGCCATACTCAAGAAGTTCCCGGATCTCAGGATAGATAAGGACAATCTGATGGTTATCTCTCCGGACGAGGGTGCTATGGGCAGATCCATTTACCTTGCCAACAACTTAGGTGTGGATATGGGTATGTTCTACAAGAGACGTGACTATTCCAAGGTAGTAAACGGACGCAATCCTATAGTGGCGCACGAGTTCTTGGGCGCGAGCGTAGAGGGCAAGACCGTCATCATCGTGGACGATATGATCTCCTCCGGAGAGTCCATGTTAGATACAGCCAAGGAGCTCAAGGAGCGCAAGGCTACCAATGTCATAGTATGTTGCACCTTCGGACTCTTCACCAACGGCTTCGAGAAGTTTGACGAGTTCTACAGCAAGGGCTATATAGACCTTATAGTTACGACCAATCTCAACTATAAGCCGGAGGATATATATAACAAGGACTGGTATGTAGAGGCCAATATAAGCAAGTATCTCGCTTCGATTATCAATTATTTCAATTACAATATCAGTACCTCCAACTTCTCCAACTCGGTTAAGATACAGGAGCTGCTCACGGAGTATAAGAGCTGATGAATAAATCCATGGTCGCCGTAGTAGGACGCCCCAATGTAGGCAAGTCCACACTGTTCAATGCTATATGCGGCGAAAATTTAAGCATAGTAGAGGACACGCCAGGAGTTACCAGAGACCGTATATATGCGGACTGTGACTGGGGCGGATATTATTTCACACTCATAGACACAGGCGGCATAGAGCCTGAGTCTGATGATGTTATCCTTAAGCAGATGAGGGAGCAGGCCGAGATAGCTGTCGAGGTTGCAGACGTCATCATTTTCATGGTAGACGTCAAGACCGGTCTGACAGATGCGGATTATACCGTGGCAGATATGCTGCGCCGCTCACGTAAGCCTGTGTTGCTCTGTGTCAACAAGGTAGACAGCTTCAAGAAGCAGTCTAACGACGTATATGAGTTCTATAACTTAGGCATGGGAGATCCCTATCCTATATCCGCCGCAGGCAAGCAGGGCCTCGGAGATATGCTGGATGCTCTCGTAGAGCTGCTGCCGGCAGCTGCGACAGAGGAGGAAGAGGACGACAGACCCAAGATTGCTGTCATAGGCCGTCCAAATGTCGGCAAATCCTCTATAATCAACAAGCTTATCGGTGAGAACAGACTCATAGTCTCTGATGTTGCCGGCACTACAAGAGATGCCGTCGATACTGTAGTCAAGCATAACGGCGAGGAATATGTATTTATAGATACAGCCGGACTCCGCAGGAAATCCAAGATTAAAGAGGATATAGAGCGGTATTCCATTATTCGTACCGTTGCCGCGGTGGACAGGTGCAATATCGCTGTCATAGTCATCGATGCCGAGCAGGGCATAACAGATCAGGATACTCATATCGCAGGTATAGCTCACGAGAGAGGTAAGGGCGCGATTATACTCGTCAACAAGTGGGACGCCGTGCCGGACAAGGATGACAAGTCCATATACAAGTTCACGGAGGAGATACGCAAGAAATTCGCATTCATGCCCTATGCTGATATCTTATTTGTGTCGGCGCTCACGGGACAGAGACTGATTAAGCTCTATGACGAGATAGACTTAGTACGTCAGTTTCAGAATATGCGCATACAGACCGGCGTGCTAAATGACATATTGACGGAGGCTACAGCCATGCACGAGCCGCCGCAGGACAAGGGCAAGCGCTTGAGACTCTATTACACCTCACAGGTAAGTGTCAATCCGCCGACCTTTGTTATATTTGTTAATTACAAGGAGCTGTTCCATTTCTCCTATCTCAGATATATAGAGAACAGATTCCGCGAGGCCTTCCGCTTTGTAGGAACGCCTGTACATTTCATTATCAGAGAGCGTAAGGACAAGGATAAGTGATGGCGCTGAGGATAAGTTGTCTCATCATAGGTTTCATATTCGGCAGCATACCGACGGGCTGGATAGTGGCGAGGATGTACGGCAAGGACTTAAGGAGCATGGGCTCCGGCAATGTAGGCAGCACTAATGCTCTGCGCAGTATAGGCAAGACGGCAGGAGCACTGACCTTTATCGGCGACATCCTTAAGGCGATAATACCGCTGTTTATCACGGCGCACTTTTTTGGCAGCGCAGAGGGCACGAGGTATCTTGTCACCATGTATACGGGTCTCGGTGCAGTGTTAGGGCACGATTTCTCGCCCTGGCTTCATTTTAATGGCGGCAAGGGCATAGCGAGCTCTGCAGGCGTGATATTATTTACAGATCCGCAGTTTTTCGGACTCGCATTGGTATGCGTGGTCGGTATAGCACTCTTGAGCGGATATGTGTCGCTTGGCTCTATTACCGCGGCTGTGGTATATATAGCTGTACAGGTAATAGTTATAGGCAGCGGCAGACAGCTCGGATGGAGCAATTACCCGCAGAGCTACGATGAGTCTTATACAGCAGAGCTTATAATCATTGCTCTCATCATGGGGGGCTTGGCACTTGTGCGGCATAAGGCCAATATAATCAGACTCATCCATGGCGAAGAGCATAAATTCTGGGGTAAAGGAAAGAAATAATCCGATACTATAGCCTGACGCAGCAGTAAGACCTTAGGAAGGGTGGACAAAGGGTGACAGCATGAAGCTTACATTTATAGGAGCCGATCACGAGGTAACAGGCTCACAGCATCTTATTGAGACCAAGGACGTCAAGATACTGGTAGACTGCGGCATGGAGCAGGGCAAGAATATTTATGAAAATGCGCTCCTCCCGTGCAGCTACAAGGAGATAGATTATATACTGCTTACACATGCGCATATAGACCATGCAGGTATGATACCTAAGGCCTATGTTGACGGATTTACAGGCACGGTTATATGTACGAGAGCATCCAAGGAATTGGACGAGATAATGCTGCTCGACAGCGCGCATATACAGGAGATGGACGCAGAGTACGCCAACCGCAAGGCTAAGCGTGCAGGCAGACCCTTGGTGGTGCCGGAATATACCGTAGAGGACGCCAAGCATGTCATATCGTGCTTTAAGGACGTGCCTTACGGCGAGATAACGGAGCTGTCGGATACAGTCAAGGTGCGCTTCGTAGACGCCGGTCATCTCCTCGGCTCTGCCTCGATAGAGATGTGGATAAATGAGGACGGAGTAGAGAAGAAGCTCATATTCTCAGGCGATATAGGTAACAGCAATAAGCCTATTATCAAGGATCCGACCTATATCACGGACGGCGCTGATTATGTGCTGATGGAGTCTACCTACGGAGCGCGTCTCCATGAAAAGGGCATAGATCATCTGCATGATCTGGCGCGTATCATACAGGAGACCTTGGACAGGCACGGCAGTGTGATTATACCCGCATTTGCAGTAGGACGCACTCAGGAGCTACTGTATCTCATCAAGCAGATAAAGGAGCAGCATATAGTTAAGGGACATGACGGCTTCCCTGTATATGTGGACAGCCCGCTTGCAGTGGAGGCGACCAATGTATTCCAGAGGACGTCAATGGAATGCTTCGACGATGACATGATTGAGCTACTCCGGCAAGGCATCAATCCCATCAGCTTCCCGGAGCTTACGCTCAGCG
>CAVHZK010000009.1:4295-6369 GCA_963640215.1 bacterium
ACACTCCCAAGGTCATATTGGCGGCGGCAGGCATGTGCAACGCAGGACGTATCAGGCACCATCTAAAGCACAACTTATGGAAGCCGGAGTGCACCATAGTATTTGCAGGATATCAGGCCGATGGCACCTTGGGACGCATATTACAGGACGGAGCTGACAGCGTCAGGATATTCGGCGAGGATATCAATGTAGCAGCGCATATCGAGACCATGAGAGATATGAGCTCGCACGCAGACCAGCATGAGCTCCTCATCTGGGCAGAGAAGGTAGGCAAGGTTTCAGGCAGATTTTTTCTTGTGCATGGCGATGACGATGCCATGGAGGTCCTAAGTAAGTTAGTCACAGAGCAGACCGGCAATAAGGTAGACTGTCCTTTCAGCGGCTCGGTATTTGACCTTGCCAAGGATGAGTGGATAACTGTAACAGAGGGCATACCATACAAGAAGCCAGAGCAGGATATGAGTCCGCAGGCTGTCAAGGTAAGGTCGCTTAATAATGAGCTTGATGAGGCACTCGAGACTCTCACGGAGCAGATAGAAAATGTCAAGAACGGCACCAATGCCGACAAGCGCAAGCTCGCGGCAGAGATACTGAGGCTCGCAAGAAAGTTCGGCTACGAGGATTGAGGGGGCATTAAGCATTAAGGTGTCGAGCTTTAGTGCATGGCATAGTAAGGTAGATGTGCCTTGGGCGCTGTGTACGCTGTGCTAAGGATGCACATACAGATTGAAGAAGGATGGCGGCTTAAGTCTTGCCATATATTCACGGCAGGAGCCACAGAGAAAATGGTTCCTGCCTGTATTAGATAAGAGAGGGAAAATATGAGTGCGGTAAGCATATATACAGACGGAGCGGCCAAGGGCAATCCCGACGGACCCGGCGGATACGGAACCCTGCTGCGCTTTGTCGGAAGCGACGGCGTGGTGCATGAAAAGGAGCTCTCTCAGGGGTATCTGCGTACCACTAACAACCGTATGGAGCTCATGGCGGCGATAGCAGGATTAGAGGCACTGACCAGACCCTGTCTTGTGGATCTCTACAGCGACTCCAAATACTTAGTTGATGCCTTCAATCAAAAATGGATAGAAGATTGGGTCAAGAATGACTGGTGCAGAAAGCACAGCGGACCCGTGAAGAACGTAGACCTCTGGCAGCGCCTCCTCAAAGCCATGGAGCCGCATCGTGTCAATTTCATCTGGGTGAAAGGACACGACGGCTTCGAGGAAAATGAGCGCTGCGACAAATTGGCCTGCAGAGCGGCATTAAGCCGCAATCTCATAGAGGATGAGGGACTTGAGGCATAAGCAGAGCAAATAAAAGTGCATTAAAAAGGATTGCTAGAGCGCATAAGCGTGTAGCAATCCTTTTTTATTATATGTGCTGCCTACAAGCAGGCAGGCACGGTTGCGAGAGTGCATAAGCACACAGCAATCCGTCACTTTAGACTACGTGGCGTAGCTCTCCATTAGGTGTCGGCGCTGAAGTTACCGAGGTATCTGCTGCTGCCAAATCCAAGTATCATCGTGAAGAAGGGATTGAATACAAGCAGTCCGAGTCCAAAGAGATATCCGTGTCCGAAAGAACGCGCGAGCTTGATATTCTCAAGGAAGAATATGATGAACGAGACGCAGTTCACTATATAGCCGATGTATGTGCCTGTCTCCGAGCCTAAGGCATTGGCAGCGATTGAGCCACAGATGCTTACAGCGAGCAGTATGAAGAAATACAAGGGATTCCATACATTCTTAAATACTATATAGTCGGAATAAAACGGGATAATAGACTTCCAGCCGGGCTCGCCCATCTTGGCGAACATGACCCATTTGCCTACTACATCCAATACCCACCATATAAAGCAAAACAACATAAGCTCCATCAGGATATTCATTGCTAAGATATTAGCTAACAACATATTAAGTACCTCCGTTTGATGTAATGTTACGAGGTGTTATGATATCACATAATTTAGCTTTACGCTATCTTTACAGCAACTTTCAAATCGGAGTTTGACGGCGTCTCATCAAAACAGTATAATGAACTTGAAAGTTGCACACAAAATGCAGCAAGTTTCAAG
>CAVHZK010000010.1:0-4788 GCA_963640215.1 bacterium
TTATATAACTCTGGCGCTTATGACCTTCCCTGCCATTATCGAGGCCACAACCAAGCCCATCTACGGCATCGCCGCCTTTGTGCTTGGTCTCATACTCTCGTGGTTCACCGGCAATCTCTTCGTGGTGGAGATAGCCTGCTGCCTCGTGGTGTTGATATTAAACGTGTTATAAAAGTGTTGACGGATGGTAGCGCAGGTTGCGTGCTTGCACGCAAAGATGTGCTACCATTTGGCAACCTGACCTACATGAGCAATGTATGGCGATAGCCCGAAATGCAAATATAGGCAGGATTGCGGGAGCGCTTTTAGCGCGTAGCAATCCGTACTTTCCGCGGTCAAACCCAATCAGTTCTGTGTAATCATACCTTCCCTATATGCCAGTAGCAGGAGCTTGAGATCCTCTATCTGCTTACGCATCTCCTTGCCGTTATCGGTATCACGGTTATAGAGTCTGTCTACCACGCCCTCCTTGGCGACCGTCGTGGAATGAATATCTATCTCGTCCACTATTGCATTTTCCTTGGATACAAAGGGCTCATGAGCCGCGAGTATGAAGCCTAACGAGTTAAGTATCAGACTGTAGCCCGCTATACCTGTCTCCTTCTGATAGGCCTTGGCAAAGCCGCCGTCGATGACGAAGGCCCGTCCTCCCGCATGTACCGGGTCCGAGCCTGCCTTCACCGGCATGTGTCCGTTTACTATGTGTCCGTGCTCCCTGTCGAGTCCGAACTCCTCCAATATATCCATGATGACCTTGGGGTCGTCCATGAGTCTGTAGTACGGATTCTTCTCCTCCTTCCAGGTCGCCTCATCATCTATAAAGAGACGCTCGAAGGTAGTAATCTTCTTCTTGCCAAAGAGCGGTGATTTGTATCCGCACCACAGATACCAGAAGAAATCTATATCTCTGTTGTTCGTTACATCGTGCCGCTTCGATGCCACGTAGCCTCTGCGCACTACCTGCTCGGCATAGTCAAACCACTCCCTGCCCTTCTTGGGCCCCTCCGCCGTCATAATAGGCATGAAGGAGCCATTGTCATTAAGCGGCATACAGCCGTGATATAAGAGATTGCCGTTATAGCATCTGTACATGCTGCCCTTGGCAAAGAGGAACGCTATATGGGTCTGCAGATTCTTGCTCTCCAAGAATTCCTCCTGCAGCTGGTTCATAACTGTCTCTTCCTCCGGGCTAAGCCTATACGGGTCATCCCTGTCTATGGTCGGGAAATGACAATCATTCATCTTGTACTTGGTGCCGTCTATCGTGACTGTTCCCTTGTCAAAATCAATATTATGCAGGTGCCTCATGGAATCCATCTCATAATGCGGATGCGACTCTATGATCCTGCCCTCAAGCTTAAACTGCATGATGGCTATCGCCTTGCACACCTTGGCAAGAGCCTCATAGTCCGAGGCACTCATGCCATCCTCTGCCGCCGTCTTGGGCGTAAAGCCGTCACAGGGGTCATCCCCGTATACCTGCATGGCAAAGGTAAGCAGCGGACGGAGACTTATGCCGTAGCCTACCTCGAGTGTATGCAGATTATCGTATCTTGTGCATATACGTATAACATTGGCTATACACGGCAGATTGCCGCAGGCAGCTCCCATCCACAATATGTCGTGATTGCCCCACTGTATGTCTATGCTGTGATAATTTATAAGGAGATCAAGCACAAGGTCAGCACTTGGACCTCTGTCGAATATGTCCCCCAATACATGCAGCCTGTATACGCTGATACGCGTGATAAGGTCGCACATCTTGATAATGAAATCGTCAGCGACACCTGTCTCTATGATGGTCTGTATGATCTTGTCCTTGTATTCACCCTTGGCCTGCGCCACCGTATCGCCAAAGAGCAGCTCCTCTATGATATAGCTGAATTCCTTGGGTATCTGCTTTCTGACATAGGAGCGCGTGTATTTGACCGTGACTACGCTCAAGAGCGTAATAAGTCTATGCAGCGTCTTTCTGTAGAAGCCGTCCATATCCGGCTCGCTCTTCTTGATATAGTCTAATTTTTCCTCAGGATAATATATAAGAGTCGCAAGCACTGAGCGCTCCTCCGGGCTTACATAGCCGCCGAAGGTATGATCTATCTTATTCTTGATGATACCGGAGGCATTCCTGAGTATATGTGAAAACGCGAGATACTCTCCGTGAATATCACTGACAAAATGCTCCGTCCCCTTGGGCAGATTAAGTATGGCCTCAAGGTTGATTATCTCCGTCGACGCCTCCTGTATGTTCCTGTATGTCCTGCTGAGCAGTCTAAGATACTCAAACTTCTGCTCGTCTATCCTTACGGGATTATCCTTCATATATTAAATCCTTTCTCTGCCATAGGCTTCTCTCACCGCCTTAGGTGGTGGAAGTTGACACGGATATAAGCTCCATTTCGCATAGTTTACATCCGAGCCCTGACGCTTTTACCAATACACGTGTATGACGACTTTAATTCTTCGATGGCCTTGGTGTTTGGTATATAAGTTGTAGTTTGATTTCCTCGATAACTTTATTATACATCAAAGTGACATTTTTAGCTTTGCATTGATCAACTTTTGCACCGAAAGCTGCACAATTAAACGCTTGACTTGTTAGCCTATGCTAATTATAATGCGTGTTGAGGTTAGGGAACGCTAACAAAAGTTACCGTCTGCTAATACTTGCTGTGGCTTTGGATTCAGTCTTTGGCCCCTGACCATTTTCATAACACGGAGGACTCTATATGCTGCCTTTAACTTTGGCTAATATTGATGAGGATTACATTATAAAGAAGGTAGGCGGGCTTCCCGAGGTAAAAAAGCATCTCGAGAATCTCGGCTTTGTAGTCGGCGGCGACGTCAAGGTGATCGCATTTGTAGAAGGAGACCTGATAGTCAAGGTCAAGGAAGCGCGCATAGCCATCAATCAGGAGATGGCTGCGCATATCATGGTCTGAGCACGACAGTACATATATTCCATTCAAGGAGGTATTACATACATGACACTTAGAGACGTTAAAATCGGCGATACCGCCAAGGTAACCAAGCTCGTCGGCGAGGGACCGGTCAAGCGCCGTATCATGGATATGGGACTGACCAAGGGTGTCGAGGTCTATGTCCGCAAGGTGGCGCCGCTCGGCGACCCCATTGAGATTACCGTCAGAGGCTACGAGCTGTCTATACGTAAGGCTGATGCCGAGATGGTTATAGTTGAATAAACAGCCATGCCTGTGTGCTTGCAGGCGCCACATAGTCTAAAAGTTACGCATAAGGAGACATATATACATGAGTATAAGAATAGCCCTTGCGGGCAATCCAAACTGTGGCAAGACCACATTGTTCAACGCTCTCACCGGTGCCAATCAGTATGTCGGCAACTGGCCGGGCGTCACGGTAGAGAAGAAAGAGGGCAAGATCAAAGGCTCTGATGATGTCATCATCACTGACCTTCCAGGCATCTACTCTCTCTCACCCTATACGCTTGAGGAGGTTGTAGCGAGAAACTATCTCGTTGATGAACGTCCCGATGTAATACTGAACATCATCGACGGCACTAACCTCGAGCGCAACCTGTATCTTACGACACAGCTCATGGAATTAGGTATTCCGCTCGTTATAGCCATCAATATGTATGACCTCGTGAAGAAGAACGGTGATCATATCAATATACCGGAGCTCTCACGCGAGCTTGGCTGCCATATACTGGAGGTATCTGCACTTAAGGGTGATGGTATCAACGAGGCTGCACAGGCTGCCATTACTGCTGCCAACGAGAAGAAGACTATCCCGTCGCACTCATTTTCAGGACCTGTCGAGCACGCTCTTGCACACATTGAGGAGGTCACTCTGCACGGCGTGCCTGAGAATCAGCAGCGTTGGTTTGCAGTGAAGCTCTTTGAGCGCGACCCGAAGGTAATTGAGAAGCTCGGTCTCGATGAGGCCACCAAGGCACATATCGAGAAGGATATAGCTGCTGCTGAGACAGAGCTTGATGACGAGGCTGAGGCTATCATCACCAATGAGAGGTATATATATATCGCTGAGTTATTGAGAGGCACCTATGTCAAGAAAAACGCCGGTGCGCTTACTACCTCAGACAAGATAGACAAGATAGTTACCAACCGCTGGCTTGCGCTGCCGATATTTGCTGTAATCATGTTTGCGGTATACTACATCGCAGTGACCTCGCTCGGTACCATCGTTACCGACTGGACCAATGATACTCTCTTTGGCGAATGGATACAGCCAGCAGTGCAGACGGCTCTGGAGAATATAGGCTGTGCTGATTGGATAGTCAGCATGGTGGTCGACGGCATCATCGGCGGTATCGCAGCTCCGATAGGCTTTGCTCCGCAGATGGCTATAGTATTCTTCTTCCTCAGCATACTTGAGGACTGCGGATACATGGCGAGAGTCGCATTTATCATGGACAGAATCTTCCGCAGATTTGGTCTGAGCGGCAAGAGCTTCATCCCCTTCCTGATCTCATCGGGCTGCGGCGTGCCTGCTATCATGGCTACGCGTACCATTGAAAATGAGAAGGATCGCCGCATGACCATGATGACGACCACCTTTGTACCCTGCGGTGCCAAGCTCCCAGTCATAGCGCTTATCGCCGGAGTCATCAGCGGCGAGTTCTGGGTAGGTCCTGTCATGTACTTCCTCGGTATCTTCTGTGTTATCACAGCCTGCATCATACTTAAGAAGTTCGACCTCTTCTCGAGCGAGCCGGCTCCCTTCGTAATGGAGCTTCCGCAGTATCATATCCCGTCCTTTAAGGGCGTGTTCATGCACGTATGGGAG
>CAVHZK010000011.1:0-3286 GCA_963640215.1 bacterium
ATATCGAAGAAATCAAGCCGATGGAGCAGCTGACTGCCAAGGCTGTGGAGGATATCTTCGATGAGAAGGAAGACAGCACAGCAAAGCAGGAGACGGAAGAAACCATAGAACATCCTGATTACAGCGCTGAGATAGCAGAGATAATCAAGAGCAACGCCTCGCCCAAGATACTGAGGGAGAAACTTAGCGACTATCACGAATCAGATATAGAGGACGCGCTGAGCAAGCTAAGTATATTTTATCGCAAGAAGGTATACAGAGTATTAAGTATAGATACCATTTCCGAGATATTGGAATACGCTGACGAGGATGAGGCCAAGGAATATCTCGATGAGATGGACTTAAAGAAGGCGGCGGCAGTCATCAGTCACATGGAGTCGGACAAGGCCGTGGATGTATTGCGCACCATGGAACGCAACAAGCGTATGCTGCTCATGGACCTTGTGGACGATGATTTCAAGAAGGACATCGTGCTGTTGGCGTCATTTGACGAGGATGAGATAGGCTCGCGCATGACGACCAATTTCATCGCCATACACGATGATCTGACGGTCAAGGGGGCTATGTCCGAGCTCGTCAGGCAGGCTCCTGAAAATGATAATATATCCAAGCTCTTTGTATTGGACGACTCAGGCGTATTCGCAGGCGCCATCGACTTAAAGGAGCTCATCATCGCGAGACAGAACACGGAGCTCAAGGGACTGATTACTACTTCGTATCCTTATGTTTACGGCAATGAGGACATTGACGACTGCATAGAGAAGCTTAAGGATTATTCGGAGGATTTGGTACCTGTATTGGATAATCAAAATACGATGCTCGGTGTTATAACCTCGCAGAGCATTACTGAGTTGGTCGATGATGCACTCGGTGAGGATTACGCCAAGCTGGCAGGTCTTACTGCAGAGGAGGATCTCGAGGAGCCGCTCAAGGACTCGATGCGCAAGCGTCTGCCGTGGCTCATTATACTGCTGATACTCGGCATGGTCGTATCGAGCGTCATAGGCATGTATGAGGGAGTCATCTCGCAGCTTACCTTGGTTGTACTGTTCCAGTCTGTCATACTCGATATGGCAGGAAATACTGGTACACAGTCACTTGCTGTCACTATACGTGTGCTGATGGATGAGAACCTCACCGCGAAACAGAAGGTCGGACATGTATGGAAGGAGATAAGGGTAGGAAGCTGCAACGGCTTTGTGATCGGCGTAGTCTCCTGCATACTGATAGGTCTGTATATCCATGTATTTAAGGGCTATGACTGGCAGATGTCGTATGCGGTATCGGGCTGCGTAGGCATATCGCTCATTGTCGCGATGATGATATCGTCAGGTATCGGCACGCTTATCCCCATGTTTTTCTCCAAGGTAGGCATAGACCCGGCAGTTGCGTCCGGCCCGCTCATCACTACTACAAATGACCTGATAGCGGTTGTAACCTATTACAGTTTAGCTTGGCTTTTGCTTATAAATGTGTTACACTTAGGCGGTTGATTGCGCGCGCGAGCGCATATCATATAGATGCAGACGTATCGAAGCGGTCATAACGGGGCTGACTCGAAATCAGTTTGTGGGCAACCACACGTGGGTTCGAATCCCACCGTCTGCGGTACAAAATCCGATGACTAAGAATTAAGGAAAACCCTTATTCTTAGCCATTTTTCATGTCTTGGAAATTGAATTCGACAGTTCAAAAACTTGAATTCGTGAGATACTTGTGTGGAATTTTACGAAAATCATGATGAAGTGAAAGGTTAAGGCAAAGTTAGGGCAATTTCGATTTATACAACATGATGTGGTAGGAGTATGGTATACTAAAAAACAAAGCCTTGGACATTGGCATTATCAGGAAACAGAGGTAATTGGGGATGAACAACAATACATATGATTATGATGCGTCAGAGACTGAGATAGATCTCGGAGATCTCTTAATGGAGCTCCTCAGGCATTGGAAGAGCATCATGCTGCTTACGTTGATAGCTATGGTTATCGCAGCCGGAGTCTCAAGTCTTCGTTCGGCTCGTGGAGCAGAGGAGCAGGATATATCCAAGCTGGAGGCTGATATCGTGCTTGACTATGAGGCACTTAAGACTCAATATGAAAATGAAATGGAGGTCTACAACCAGCGCGAGAGCACATACGAGGTGTATGCGCAGGCTGTTGATATGCTCACAGACGAGTTAGAGAGGCTTAAGACCATCCCAGAGACGGATAAGGAGGCAAGAGTCGCAAGCCTTGTGACAATATCGAGCCTCCAAGACGCAGTGAGCAATTCAAATGCAATGATAAACTACTACAAGACTCTTAAACGACCTGAGGCAATAGACAGCTTCGAGGCCTATAGGATTAAGCAGCTGCAGACGGCCGGTATAAATACGGGCCTGGGAGACATTTCCATAAAATATGTGCTTATAGGGCTGATAATGGGCGGATTCATCGGATGCTGCATCTGGGGCATGGTATATCTCCTTGATGGCAAGGTGAAGACAAGCTCGGAGGTGGCGCGCAGCTACGGGGTGCATCTGTTGGGCAGCTCTGACAAGACGGGACTTGTAGCGGCAAATGTCAGGAATTTCATCCCGGACGGAACCAACTCACTCTTGGTGACGGGTAGCCTCAGCGAGGAGGAGCTTAAGAAACTGTCAGAGGCAATCAAGGCAACGACAGGTATCAGCAGAGTGGAGACTGCCACAGGTCTCAATCGCAACGCCGATACGGCACTCTTGCTTGCGGGAGTCGATGCGGTGGTGCTCGTAGAGCGACTGAAGAAAACTAAGCAGACAGACCTCGCCGAGGAGATAAGCATGGTGAGAAACGCAGGCAAGGAGCTCATCGGAGTGGCAGTGTAAGGGCTGATATAATTGCACGGACAACTATGGTGAAGGTACGAGAGCTATGGGGGCGATTTTTGTGAATGATAGGCACCAGTTACCTGAGACATACGGACAGCTGCGATAAAGCTGTTATGCAGATGCAAGAGGAACATGTAGACATTATAGTTGAGACGGATGACATCGACCAGGGCTTGATTATCGAGGTTAAGAGTGCAGACAGGATTACTGAGCTTGAGTCTGCCTGCGAGCGTGCAATGGCACAGATACATGACCTCAGATACGATGAGAGCCTACGCAACAACGGTCGTGATGATATCTGGGCTTACGGCATAGCCTTCTACAAGAAACGGTGTAGGGTTGTAGCCAGGAAGCTGTGAGCTTGCATTGTACTTCACTAAGGAATATTATACTGTAGTTCGGGAAATGCCAGCGGGCAAGGGCTTAGCAGATATC
>CAVHZK010000012.1:0-11350 GCA_963640215.1 bacterium
TCGCCTACATAGAAGCTACGGCTGCAGCTACCTGTATAACGCTCCCTACGTATGAACTTCTTCTTGTCGTCCTTCTCTTCCTTGTTCTCCGATTTCTCGGCGCTGATGATGAGATAGCCGTTGTTAAGCTGCGCCTTGACATCCTCCTTGTCGAAGCCCGGCAGCTCGATATCAATATCGTAGCCATCGTCATTCTCCTTGATATCGGTCTTCATGAAAGAGGGAAGCTGTGCTCCGTAGCCTCTGTTCTTGCGCGGGTCAAAATCATCAAAAAAGTTATCAACAAAGTTGCTTCCGAAAATACTTGGCATAAACATAATCAATTCCTCCTTAAGATATCCACACGGCTCTTGCCGCAACACTCTTTGTTCCAAAGGCTCTCTTTATTTCCTTTGTTGTCTCAAGTTATATCACATTTATTAGCACTCGTCAATAGTGAGTGCTAATAATTTCTGTGAATGTTCTGTGAACTTGTCCATATGTAATCCTTGCAAATGATGTTATCCGATATGCCAAGCGCGTTGTGCTTGTTGGCAGTCTGCTCTTATCTGATGTGCTCGGTCTAACGTAAAACTCAATGACCTCTGCGAAACCTGTACACCTTCTCAGCGATACACTCCAAATCTCACCTCACTCGGCTCCGCATCATGCTCGCCAAGCATTTTCTCCATCCAGACCATATCGTACCACTCGCCGAATTTGTAGCCGCTGTCGTGGAATACTCCGACATTCGTGAACCCAAGGCGATGATGAAAATGTATACTGTCGTCCGGCAGATGTGTGCTGTGCTCCTTGGGCAGAGCGATGCAGGCATTCATATTGAGTATGCCCATGGATCTAAGACTCTCCTCGAGCCTCGCATACAGTGCGCGTCCTATCCCGCCGTGCCGCCTGTCGCGTCTTATGTATACGGTAGATTCCGCCGACCATTCGTAAGCCTTGCGTGCTGCAAATGCACCCGCGTAAGCATATCCCAATATCGTGCCGTCATCGTCTGTCGCCTTGATATAGGGGTATTTAGCCGATATGTCCCTGATGCGCCTCTTGAACTCATCAAGGCTTGGCACCTCATATTCAAAGGTAATGGCGGTCTCCTCCACATACGGAGCGTAAATACTTAAGAGCTCCTTGGCATCCTCTAATGTAACAAATTCTATATTCATCGCTGCTCCTCCGACATCCCCTGCCGCTTAAACTGCTTAAACATTTGACACAATTAACACACAAAACGCATCTATATGTGGTACTATAAGGAAACAAGGTCTCAAAGTCAAACGAAGTTCTGCAAGCTTGCTTGCGGCATAAAAGTCAATGAAGTTTTGAAAAGGATTTGACATGAAGAAAACAAAGATAGTATGCACCATGGGTCCGGCTACTGAGTCAGATGAGGTGCTGAGAGCGCTCATGATGAGTGGCATGAATGTAGCAAGACTTAATTTTTCACACGGAACACATGAGTCGCATCTCGAGATGATGAACAGGGTCAAGGCTGCGAGAGAGGAACTTGGTCTCCCCGTTGCTATCATGCTTGATACAAGCGGTCCCGAGATAAGACTCAAGAATTTCACTGATGGCAAGGTAGAGCTCAGCTCCGGACAGGATTTCACACTCACGGCTGGCGACTTTGACGGCGATACAACCCGTGTCGCTATTACCTACGACAATCTGTGCCGTGATGTGAAGATCGGCGGAACCATACTCATAGACGACGGCGCTGTTGAGCTCAAGGTCTCATCCATTAACGGTCAGGATATCAACTGCAAGGTCATAAACGGCGGCGTTATTTCCAATCATAAGGGTGTAAATGTTCCGGATATTAGCTTAAGCCTCCCCTACGTCAGTGACAAGGACAGGAGCGACCTCTTGTTTGGCATAGAGAATGATGTTGATTATATCGCTGCCTCATTTGTAAGATGCGCAGACGACGTGAAGGAGCTCCGTTTTCTCTTGAAGGAGCACCACGGCGAAAGCATCCGCATTATCTCCAAGATTGAGAACCGTGAGGGTGTCGACAATATAGATGAGATTATCGCTGTATCGGACGGCATCATGGTGGCACGCGGCGACTTGGGCGTTGAGATACCCATTAAGGAAATACCTGCTCTGCAGAAGGTAATGATCAAGAAATGTATGAACGCAGGCAAAATAGTTATCACCGCGACCCAGATGCTGGAGTCCATGATACGCAATCCGCGTCCTACGAGAGCCGAGGTTACTGATGTTGCCAATGCCATATATGACGGAACAGGTGCCATCATGCTCTCCGGCGAGACTGCTGCCGGCAAATACCCGGTCGAGGCTGTGCGCACCATGAGCGAGATAGCCGAATATACAGAGCACGACATCAATTATGAATCGCGCTTCCGTGAGCAGAAGGTGTCTGACATCAACAATGTCACCAATGCCATCTCACACGCGAGCGGACTTACTTCCATAGATATAGACGCAGATGCCATATTGACGGTAACTCAGTCCGGATATACGGCACGCATGATATCCAAATACAGACCGCCCTGTGCTGTGGTGGGCTTTACCACTGACAGGAAGGCCTATTATCAATTGGCGCTCGTATGGGGTGTGACTCCCATGATGCTTGATTATATGAATGATTCCAATGAGCTTCTTTCTACGGCATTTAAGCGTGCCATAGATGCAGGCTTTGTGCGTCCAGGCCGCTCAGCCGTACTTACAGCGGGACTGCCGCTCGGTGTCAGCACGCAGACCAACAATATACGTATTATGACTGCCGACCCGCAGTGATTATATGTAAACAACCATGCTAGCACTTTTGCTGGCGCCACATAGTCTAAAAGTGACGGATTGCTGCGTGCTTACGCACTCTCGCAATCCCGTCTGTCACATTACAACAGCGAGGCAATTTCGGTTGCCTCGCTGTTAAGATCCGTCCTGTTGTAATGATTTCATCTGTTATTGATAAGCGCGTCTGATATCAGTTCAAAGAGCTCGATAAACTTGGTACACTCTTCCTCCGTGGGCTTGATAAGCTGTATTATCGGAGGAATGAGTATCCACGTTGCCGAGCCTATCATGCTCTCGATACTGATGGTAAATGTGCTCGCGCCGCGATTGTGACCTATCTCAAGGTCAAATATATCAAGTGCCTTTATCCTGTCGAGTATGAGCGGATTGTTGAGGCGCTCAGTATATGCCGCTTTCTGCTCATCCGAGGCAGACCAGCTCTTAAAGCTCCACCTGTCTGATTTACCCTTGAAGCTGTACTCTATGGTACAGCTCCCTATCTCGTCATATCGCTCATCCACCTTCGGCTCAACTATAGTCTGGAGATTGTAATTTACAGCCATGAAGCGGTTCTCCCAGTTGTAGACGAACTTAAGCGCATCGATATATCCTACCTGCTCGAATCTCACTGTACGTGACAGCGTGCCCTGCTCTATACCAGTGCATCTGTCGCCTATAACCTTGGCAAAGGTATCTGCCAATACGTTAAGCTTAAGCTCTGCACGCTTCGTCACAAAGCTGTTTCTCGCCAGCTTGGCGTTCCTGTTTTTTTCTCTCTGCAGCATTCCCATGCTTGTGTCCCCCGCGCTCTCACAATCCCGTCTAACAAGTTTCACTTTCGTTTTGCTTGGTGTCGCAGCATTCGCCATTGACTCTAACAAGCTCTGGCTTCTTCCTTATTGCTCACTAAACAAGCTGCACATTCGTTCCGCTTGTTGCCGCGTCATTTGCATTACCTTGGTATCACAGCCTTGCCATGAACTGCTCGTTGTTGATTATGGCTCTCTTGTGTGTGCCCGTACCTATGAGTCCCTTGTCATCGTAGGCATTTACCTCGAATACAAGCTTCTTGCCTGATATCTCCTTGAGCTCGCACTCACACTTAACTGTCTTGCCTATCGGAGTAGCGGAAACATGCTTGATATCTACTGCCACGCCTACTGTGCCCTCGCCCTCGCCTAGACAAGGCTGTACGCACTCTGCACAGGTATTCTCCATGAGAGCTATCATGCTCGGCGTCGCATATACCGGCAGCAAGCCGCTTCCTATCTTGCTCGCTGTAAGTGCCTCAGTTACCACTATGCTACCCTCGTGCTTCATTCCTATCTGCATATCCATGATTTCCTCCTCGTGTGCGCGTCAGCGCGTAGCAATCCGAACTTTTATTATATGAACTGTCACTTCTGTCCTGCATACGGCGCGCCTTAGCCGCTCCCGTATGCACAATCCGCGCCGCTGCCAGCAAAGCTACTGTCAGGGCGCGGATATTATTATACACTATTCTAAAAGCATTGCCAAAGCGCGTGGCAATCCGTCTCTTTTAGACTATGTCGCCTTACAGCGCATTCCTGTTCTTAAGCCATGCAACAACAGCCTCGTCCCATACAGGCAGATACTCTGTTCTGTCTCTGATCATCTTGACTGCATCCTCAAGCTTGGATACTTCATTAACAGGATGCTTGCGAGCCATATTCCATACAATGATGAATATTACGACTATAGCCAGCCAGATGAGTGTGATAGAGATATAGGAGCTGATGGTGTATATAGCATACAGTGAGCCTATGATACCTATCGTGAACACTACCGGAGCACACGGAACCTTGAAGAGTCTCGGGAAATCCGGATACTTCTTGCGGAGCACGAGTACATCCACCATCGCAAGGATATAGCAGCCGAGCCATGCAACGCAGACTATGTTGATGAACATGTTCATGATCTCTGCGGTTCCGCCCTTCATGCAGATATATATCGTGCATACGAACATAAGGAAGAAGCAGGCAACTGTGCCGTATACCGGTATCCTGTACTTGGGATGTACATATCCGAATGCCTTGGGCAGCTGTCCCTGACGTGCAAGTCCGTAGAACATACGCGGCAGTGCAGCAAGCTGTGAGTTAGCCGTCGTGAACGATGCAAGTATAGTGATAACACTCATTACAATTGCGCCGACAACTCCCATGGAACCTCTTGCGCCGTCAATGTGGCTGACGCCGGAGGTAACGAGCACTTCAAGATCTGTATACTTAAGTGCTGCATACGAGAATATGATGTCGATAACGTAGATGGATACAAGAGCTGCGAAGAGTGCCTTGGGTATAACCTTGTATGGCTCCTTGGTCTCCTCTGCCATCGGGCAGCAGTTCTCGAATCCTATGTACCACCAGATGGAAGATCCTACCGCACCGAATACAGCTGCATATCCGCCTGCCGGCAGATGCGGATTCTCAACCGGTGTGCAGCCGAGTACGCTCTCGCCGACTCCCAATACACCGAGCACAGCGATTACAGCATAAGCTGCCATCATGCCTATAGGCAGTGCTCCTGCAAACTTACCGTAGATACCTACATCGAAGATATTGATGAGCAGGCACGCAACCAAGAATACCAGACTGGTAACTATCGCCGGTATGCCTGTAACCTCCTGAACGGAATATCCGCTCATCGCCATCTGCGTACTTCCGTCTGCTGCGGCGAGCAGTACATAGGTACCGAGCACGGCAAGGGTGCCCCAGAAACGTCCGAGTGCGGGATTGGTATAATCAGATATCATACCTCCGCCCGGCAGCATGGCACTAAGCTCTGAGAATGCAAGAGCCGCACACAGTATCGGGATGAGTCCGATAAGTGAGGTAAGCCAGACCTGATAGCTTGCCTGACCTGCTACCTGAGTAACCGAGAACATAGCGGTTCCGGATACTACGAGTCCCATTGCTGCTCCGTAGGTTGCACCAAAGCCCAACACTCGTTTCAGTTTAGCATTTTTTTCTTCCATAGTTGATGATCTCCTTTCCTATAGCTTGTTTTATTGATACAGAGTAATAGCCTCCTCAGCCGCCGTAGCGCATCCTGAGTACTGCCTTGTCGAGCACATGCCCCTCTAACTTGTTCCTCATATCACCGTAGTAGAAGCCCTGCTTCAAGTCCGGCTTATAATCAAGTGCGTAGAGCACCAGCTCGTAGGTGTGGCAGCGACCCGGCGCGGGTCCGCCGTAGCCTATCTTGTACTGCTCGCTTATCTCCTCATAGGGTCCGTATGGCAGCGACCAGCTATTGTGACCATGGACTATCGTGGTATCTGCGCCTGCCTCGCCTGCCGCATAAGCGTGTCTGCCGGCATCTATGCCTGCAGCGATCCAGTGTATCCAGATGACACCCTCGTCCTCAGCATTGTCATAATCCATGTACTCGAGTGCGTAGGATACAGTGCCCTTTGGCTCTCCCGACCACTCGAAAGGAAAAGAGTACTGCGGTATGCCTTCCTTGATATGCGACTTGTCGACGGCATCAATACCGTACTCAAGGTCCAATCGCCCGTCCTTAACTGCCTTGCTTGTCAATGTGAACATAATAGCCCTCCTCCCGTTATCGTTATGCATATTGCTTGTATATTGCCGGTGTATTGCCTTATTTACATGATTGAATTGCAATACCCGTGATGTTAAAATCATGTGCAGACAGCTTGTAAAGTGTGTTTATGCAGGAGGTTCTTATGTCTATCGCCAAATACAAAGCATTCCTAAAGGTCGCTGAGCTCGGCAGTCTCACCAAGGCGGCTCAGGCTCTCGGTTATTCACAGCCCAACGTCAGCCACATGATTAAGACTCTGGAGGACGACTTCGGTTTCTCGCTCTTCATCAGGAGCAAGGATAACTGCACCCTCACCAAGAATGCTGAATCCATCCTGTATTACTGCTCTCAGATAGTCAAAAATGATGAGCTCCTGCACGCCTCAGTACAAGGCATCTACGGTCTGCTCACCGGCAGTGTCCGTATCGGCGCTACAAACAGCACCATGATTGACTTCGTGCCCAAGGCCATACACCGCTTTACCACCTCTTACTCCGGTATAGAGCTCTTACCTCGTGAGCTTGGAGCCGAGAGCATCGTCAAGGAACTCAAGATGGGTAATATCGATCTTGGCTTCATCGACGAGCAATCCGTACCGATCGACCTGCGTCGTAACTTTACGCCCCTGTTCAAGGATCCGCTCTGTCTCATACTTCCGCCCAACCATCCGCTGACCGCTCTCGAGAAGGTCTCAATCGACAAGGTCAAGGGCTGCGATTTCATACTGCCTTTGAGCCCTGGCTCCGACGATACGAGCGAATTCGGCGATATCATCCGCCGCATGAGCCCCAATATACGTTACAAGGCTGCCAGTGACTTGGCTATCTTCGGCATGGTCGAGAATAATCTCGGCATCTCCGTCATGTCCAAGGAGATGACGAAGTATCTGCGCTGCAAGGTCGAGTCTCGTGACTTCACTGAGGATCTCTACCGCACTCAAGGTGTCCTGACCAATCCGAGCGATCATGTCACTCCCGCTGTGGAGGAATTTATAGCTGTCGCCAAGACGGTGGAGCTGTAAGATAACACTTCCTCAAGCTTTCTTAGTAAACCATCATGCCTGTGCGTTCGCAGACGCCACATATAATAAAAGTACGGATTGCTGCGCGCTTACGCGCTCTCGCAATCCTCAACACTTTTAGAGTAAACAATCATGCCAGCGCTTTTGCTGGCGCCACATACTCTAAAAGTACGGATTGCTACGCGCTTACGCGCTCTCGCAATCCTGCCTGACAAGCTCCACTTACGTTGCGCTTGTGCCGCGGCATTCGTCAGAAACTTGAGCAAGCTCCAGTTTCTTCCTCATTGCTCGCGCATATTCGCATTCCGGGCTATCGCCCTACGAGCTCTATCAGGGCAGGTTGCCAAATGTCTATGCGTCCTTGCGTGTAAACACGCAGTCCGCATAGCCGTTTGTCAACACTTTTAGGTAAATTATACCTCAATCATATTTAACTTATTAAATAATGATTTTGATTGAATCTATATAAAATATTTATGGATACAACAAAGAGCCAGTGAGAATCACGGACTCATGCTGATATTGTGCAGTTTCAACAGTTTTCTTGGCGGGCGTGTATATTTTTTCTTATATGTTTAATAAGAAAATTGAATGGTCCAAGCATGACTCATTCATGTCTTTTTATCACCTGCGTATCATCTTCACAGCCTGTATGACTGCCGTCGGTATGAGTGCAAGTCCCAGACAGCTAAATATCTGTGCCCTCGTGATGTCAGCCACTGAGAATAAGCCATGCAGTGCCGGTACGCTGAGTGCGAGCATCAGCAGACAGCCGCCCGCGATAAAGGCATAGATACTGCACATATTACTGAACAGCCCTATCTCCGCCAATGACTCTCTCCTGCGGCAGTTGAACCCGTGCAGCAGTCTTGAGGCGGTAAGCGTTGCAAATGCCATGGTTGAAGCCATAGCCGCGCTTATCGCGAGTCCCCTGTAATATGCAACAACAGTCACAGCCGCTATGAGCACTCCCTCTGCCGTCATGGTCGCCACAAAATCCTTGGTCATGATGCCGACCTTGGGGTCACGCGGCTTGTCCTTGAGGAGTTTCCTGTCCGCTGGCTCTACGCCTATGGCGAGCGCCGGCAGCGAGTCCGTGAGCAGGTTGATGAACAACAGATGCACGGCCTGGAACGGCACCGGCAGCGCCATGATGGAAGTATACAGCACCGTCATAACAGCCGCAGTATTGCCCGAGAGCAGGTAGAGCACCGCATTTTTAATATTGCGATACACATTTCTGCCGTTTGCAACCGCCTTGATGATGGTCGCGAAATTGTCATCTGACAATATCATCGCGGCAGCGTCCTTCGAGACCTCCGTGCCCGTGATGCCCATAGCCACGCCTATATCCGCCTTCTTGAGGGCGGGCGCGTCATTTACTCCGTCGCCTGTCATGGAGACTATGCGTCCCTTGTGCTGCCATGCGTCAACTATACGTATCTTGTTCTCCGGAGACACGCGGGCATATACCGATATCTGCTCTATGCGGTTCTCCAATTCCTCGTCGCTCATGGCGTCAAGCTCCATGCCGGTCACGGCTATGTCGCCTTCTGTAAATATACCTATCTGTCTGGCTATAGCTGTCGCCGTTATCTTGTGGTCGCCTGTAATCATGACCGTGCGTATGCCTGCGCTCTTGGCATCTGCCACCGCCTGTACGGACTCCGGACGCGGCGGGTCTACCATGGATATAAGTCCGAGGAAGGTGAGATTGTATTCGGTCTCGGTACTGAGTACCTCGTCTGATTGCTTATATGCAAATGCGAGCACGCGGAGTCCATTTTCCGAAAAATGACTGTTCTGCTCGGTTATTGTCGCCACGTCCGCATCAGTTATCGGACGTACCTCGTCATTTAAGCGTATATGCGTGCAGCGGTTCAATAGCACGTCCACTGCACCCTTGGTGAGTATGGTCGGCTCGCCGTGGAGCATGTACTTGGTGCTCATGAGCTTTCTGTCCGAGTCAAAGGGCACTTCCTCGAGGCGCTTGGAGTTATTGCGTATTATGTTTTCGTTCACGCCTAACATCGACAATACGCTGTCCGGTATGGCATGTATCCTACGGAACATCTCTAAGAGAGCATACTCCGTCGGATCACCTATGCCCTTGCCGTCTACGATGCTTGAGTCATTGGTGAGCACTGCATCGTAGAGTATATACCTGTGGGTCATATTGCCTATATTCAATTCCTCAGGCGTAAAGAGCCTGCCGTCCACATATATCTGCTGCACGGTCATCTTGTTCTGTGTGAGCGTGCCTGTCTTGTCCGAGCATATAACAGACACACAGCCGAGGCTCTCGACTGCCTTGAGCTCCTTGATGATTGCATTTTCCTTGGCCATTCTCTGCGTACCGAAGGCCTGCACTATGGTCACTATGGACGTAAGCGCCTCAGGTATAGCCGCTACGGCGAGTGCCACTGCAAATATCAGCGAGTCTAAGAGACTCATATCTCTGAACATGCACAGTCCGAATACGACTACACAGACTATCATTATAAATATGGCAAGTCTGCCGCTGAATTGGTCGAGGCTCTCCTGCAGCGGCGTCTTGCGCTTCTTGGCTGAGTTCATCAGCCCCGCAATCTTGCCAAGCTCCGTGTTCATGCCGGTGCCTGTGACTATCACCTCTGCTCTGCCGTAGGTAACGAGACTGCCCGAAAATACCGTGTTCAGCCTGTCGCCTAAGGCTCTGTCTCCCTCTAATACAGCATCCGTCTTGTCTATGCCGTTGGACTCACCTGTCAATGAGCTCTCATTTACCTGCAAGGAGTGATTGCTGATAATGCGTCCGTCGGCTACTACCATATCGCCTGCCTCGAGCATAAGTATGTCACCTGGCACCACCTCGCGCGACGGCACTTCTATCTTGACACCGTCCCTCATCACCTTGGCGTTGGGGGATGAGAGCTGTTTTAAGCTCTCCAGGGACTTCTGCGCCTTCTGGTGCTGCACCGTGCCGAGTATGGCATTCATAATGAGCACGGCGATAATGACTATCGTGCTCTCCGCATTGCCCGAGAAAGCCGATATCACTGCCGCTACTATCAATATAATGACGCAGAGGTCACAGAACTGCCCCAAGAACACCTCGAGGAGACTCTTTTTCTTCTCCTCCGTGAGGATGTTCTCGCCGACCTCGTCTCTGATGCGCTCCACCTCATCCGAGCTCAGGCCGTCCATCGTTACCTTAAATGCGTCCATTATCTGCGTTGCATCCTGCTCCCAGTAATGCTTATCCATGTTTACTTCCTCTCCGTACAAAAAAAGACCTTTATCGTACCTTAAAAATACAATAAAAGTCTCGCTCAATCTGATGAAGCTATAGTGTCGTCCGGCTTAGGCTGTATGCTATCTCGCAGACAGTAAGCGTGATGACGAACGGCACAGCACCGACAATCCGGTGTGAACTACTCCCTGTTATCTGCCCGTAGAGTAGCACACATAGCGGCAGCTTGTCAATGCTCGCTTAAACTCACCACAGTTTAGCCGCAATTCCGTCACAGTTGCATCACAAGCTTGCAATATTATAATTTAACGACTTGTTCTTTTGAGGAAAATATTATATATTTGCGTGGTTGTACAATTAAGCATTAGAGTGGTTGGAAATTCAACCGCAACGGAGAAAGTAAAACATGAAAGCAGATTTAGTTGTCTATGGAAAGATTTATACTTCAAATGCCAAGCATGAATATGCTAATGCAGCTGCCGTTAAGGATGGCAAGTATGTGTATGTAGGCGATGAGGCAGGCGTTAAGGAGTACATCGAGGATGGCAAGACTCAGGTATTAGACCGCCGCGGCAAGGGCATCATCATGGCTGGTGGAACAGAGGGACACGGCCACTATATTATGGATGGTATTCTTGGATATATGAAGTTTGCTGTCCTCGGCTCAACCATTGATGAAATGGTTGAAAATACAAAAAAGTATGTTGAGGCACATCCGGATTATGAGGTTTATTATACCTTTGGCTGGGACAATGTTACCATCGCAT
>CAVHZK010000013.1:0-3047 GCA_963640215.1 bacterium
ACCTTACTCTTGTTGAGATTGTCCTTGAGCTCATTTAAGTTCTGCTTGGTCGCTGTGAGGTCTCCGGTAATACTGCTTATATCAAAGGTATTGGAAGACTCCATCTCGCCGGAGAGAGCGCGCAGCTTCTTGCTCAGCTTACTCATCACGGCGCTGGTACTTGCCAAGTGGGTATTGGTATCATTTAAGTTCTTGTTGATATCATATACCATCCACTGCGTTGTCTTGAGCGAGGAATCAAGCGGGTCAAGGAGAGCTGTTAGGTCTCTCACATCCTGCAGGGTAAGGTCTACTCCGTCGAATATAATAGTCTTATTCTGATCTATCTTGGCCTTGCCGTTGGCAAGCTCATCAAGCATCTTGTTGGTCTTGGCAAGCTGCGAGGACATATCGCTCACGTTGTCGAGTACGGCGTCTACGCTGTCCATGACGGCATTGGTATTGTCGCGGAACTTATCCTCAAGCTCCTTTAGATCCTTGACCTTGGACAGATCGCCTGCCGTGACCGGCGTCATGATCATCATTACGCCCATGGACTCAAAGCTGTCCGTACCGAAGCGCGCCTCGAAATGCTTCTCCTGTCCGGGAAGTGCCTCAAAGCCTATACCGCTGTAGTTGCCGAAGCTAGCCGACATGGACTCCGGCGCATCCGTAGAATACACCTTGCTCGCATCCATAGGTATGAGCACGAGGAGCACCATGTTGTTCCTCATGTACTCCGATACATGCTCGTTGGGTATGGCATCAATGTCGACCTCAACCGTGCCAGATGCTCCCGCTACCTTCTCCGGTGCAGTCACTACGCCGTTCACCTTATAGGTAACGGTGAAATCCCAAGGCATCTTGACCTTGCTCTTGTCGAGTCCGCCCTGAAAATAAAACCTGCCGTTGCCCTCCGGTCTCTTCCATGTAACAGAGTTACCGCTTACCACAGGCTGCTGGTTGTCGGACATATTGATAATCTCGGTATAATCGCCGTGGTCTGTATAGCTGTCGGCTGCCGTAAACTGTACGCCCTTGACTACATTGGCCTTGCTGATATTGCCGTTATAATCCATGTTGATGTAGAGCTTCTCCTCGACATCTGCTGCTGCCTGCTTGGTGTTGACAGTCTCGGACGCAGTATCTGTTGCGGCGGCAGCGGTAGTCTCGGATGAAGCTGCTGCAGCCTCTGCTGTGGGTGCCGTTGTCTCTGCCGTAGCAGACTCAGCTGGTGCTGTCGTAGTCTCTGCAACGGTCTCGGCTGTCGTAGTCTCTGCTGTGCTCTCTGCTGCTACTGTCCCTGCAGCATAGGTATTGAGCACTGCTGCGTTGCCCAGACTTAGGCTTGCGGCAAGTCCAAGTGCCGTGCCTCTAACTATCCTCTTTCTAATAATCCTTCTCATAGCTCTCAGTCCTCCGTCGCAGCCGCATCTATATCCGGCACTTCCATGTTCCTACCCTTACGCCTTGCTGCTATTGCCCTTACCTTGGCTCTGCGCTGCTGTCTCCTTAGCTTGGAGTCAGTACATACATATCTGTCCATAAGCTTAAGTATGCTCGGCATAAGCGTCGTAACGAATATTACCGAGAATACTGCTCCTCGTCCTACAAGGTGTCCTACCTCGCAGACTGCCGGACTGGTGGAGACAAAGTATACGATGTACCCGCAGACTATAAGTATGCCTCCCGAGGTCAGCATGGACGGAAAACTCATCGCAACCATCTGCTCTGCTGCCTTATTCTTGTCACTCTCAGTCGTACGAATCAGGCGGTAGTTCTCTATACACAATATAGCATAATCTATGGTTGAGCCTAACTGTATACAGGATACGACTGCATAGGCTATGAATATAAGCTCTGCGCCGCTCACCAGATACGGGAAGCTCATATTTAAGTATATTGCCGCCATGATAGGTATCATCGCACCTATAGGTATGATTATGGACTTAAAGGCCGCTGCTACAACTATAAATATACTTATCATCGCCAAGTTGTTGACCTTGGTATAGTCGACCTTAAGTATGTCCTCCATATCCTCGGTCGTTGGCGTATTGCCTGCTATATATGTATTGTCAGCGCCGTAATAGCTCTCTATGAGCTGCTGTACCTCATCATAATATTGATAGGCCGCCTTACTCTCGGGCTTGGTCTTCATATATATAAGGAGTCTCGTGTATCCCTCCTTGTGGAAGAGCTCCGTTATATCAGACGGCAGCATGTCCTCGTATGCTCCGTCCGGCAGATAGGCGCTCATACCCATGACCTTCTTGATATAGGGCTTGTCCTCGAGCTCATCCGTAAGCTGCTTCTCCTTGACATTGCCCTCGTTTGGGAAAATGGCTACCAGCATATTGGAACGGCCGAATTTGTCATTTATCTCCTGAGTCTCGTGGTAGATGGCTGTCTTCTCACCTGTGCCTGTCGCATCAGGACCATACATGAAGTTATTCATGCCCTGCGCTATATACATAGGTATGGCCAGCACTATAACCGCTACAAGCACGATCGGACTGAAGCGGTTTACCACCTTGGCAAATACATCAAACTTGGGCAGCAGCGGCTTGTGGCGTGTCTTGTCTATGATATCCGACCACATGAGCAGGAGCGCCGGCATGAAGAATATAACCATGAGCAATGAGCATATAATACTCTTGGACATAACTATACCCAAGTCGAAGCCCATCTTGAACTGCATGAGCACCAGCACAAGGAAGCCGAAGAAGGTCGTAAGCGAGCTCGAGAGCACCGTTCTGATGGTGGTCATCAGTCCTGCCTTAAGTGCCGGTATCTTGGGCAAGCCATTTTCACGCTCGCGCTCGTAGGCGCTCAATAGGAATATAGAGTAGTCCATCGAGGTCGCAAGCTGTATGACTGCCGAGATATTGTTAGTAATATAGGAAATGGTGCCGAGCATCAGGTTCGTGCCCTTGTTGATGAAGATAGCGGCACCTATAACCGTGAGAAATAGCACCGGCTCAAAGTACGAGGTCGTAGTGAGCAGGAGTATGATAAATATCATCACGACGGCTATCGTAAGTATCATCGTCATCTCTTTTTCGACATTT
>CAVHZK010000014.1:0-7672 GCA_963640215.1 bacterium
TTTGTGTGTTACACTCATTTACTTCTGACATACCCACCTCACATTGTACATTTCATGCCATGATACCTACGCATGGCATGTAAATGCTGTCAATTCCTATACTGTACTGTCGGGGTCAAAGCCTAGCTGCCCCCAAGCTGTAATAAGAGTAGATTGCTCCATGTCGTGCACTTACGCAATCCGCATATACTTACTCGTCTATCTTCCTTACATCAAGTATTTTGTACTCGCAGGTTCCGCCGTCCGGCAGCTTGACCTCGATGGTCTCGTTCATGGTGTGTCCCATGAGAGCCGCACCCACGGGTGACTCATTGCTTATCTTGCCCTCAAGGCTGTTTGCCTCGGACGAGCCTACTATATGATACTCGACCTCCTCGTCGTACTCCATGTCAAAAAGCTTGACATAGCATCCGACATTTATCTTGCCTGCAACATATTCATCATCAGTCACTACCTCAGCATTCTTGAGCAGATTCTCTAATTGAGATATACGTACCTCTATCTCGGTCTGCTCCTCCTTGGCTGCATCGTAGTCCGCATTTTCCGACAGATCGCCCTGTTCTCTCGCGATCTTTATCTTCTCTGCGACCTCCTGACGTCTGACTACCTTGAGCTCATGCAGCTCCTCCTCGTATTTCTTGAGGCCTGCATAGGTCAACATCGTTTTTGCTGCTTCATTTGCCATCTTACTTATACTCCCTACATTCCTCAAATCCCTTGAGGGTATTACTCTGTCGCTAACACGAACAGGTATTATAGATTATGTGTCCTGTGAATGTCAACACGCCTTGTCAATCACTGTATTATGCCCGCCAAGGCCAAGCTTACATATTTCATACCTGTCTCTCTGCCTGTGCTGCCTGTGCTGACTATGCTGACTGCACTCGCGGTACTTATCAGTTGGCACACCTGCTGCGCCTTCACCTAACCCCGCTGACCCTCCGCTGTCTTGCGGCCTCGAAGCATATCACGGCTGCTGCCACGGCGGCGTTGAGTGACTCTGACGCTCCGCACATAGGTATGATTATATTTTGCTCGGCATGTGAAGAGAGCTCCTTGCTTAGTCCGTGCGCCTCATTGCCTATCATTATCGCCGTGGGCTCGCGGTAATCCGCCTCGGCATAATCAACAGCCCCGTCAAGCCTTGCCGCATATATATGCACAGGCTGTCCGTCCGTATATGTACCGTCTGACAATGAATCTGCCGCCTGCTCTATATCCTCGGCAGATATTACCGGCAGTCTCAGCAGTGCTCCCATAGTGGAGCGCACCACCTTAGGCGAGTACATATCCACGGTATCGCGGTTCATGATAATGCCGCTTACCCCTGCTGCCTCTGCCATCCTGATGATGGTTCCTAAGTTCCCGGGATCCTGTATAGTCTCCAATATAAGCAGCAAGGGATTGGTCACGCCTGAGGTAAGTGCAGCTATGCCTCTTAATCTCCGCTGTCTTGCCACCACCAATATGCCCTGCGGCGTGACTGTATCGGAGAGCTGCTTCATCTCGCTCTCCTGTATCAGCTCATAGGGCACGGTATGCAGCAATTTCTCGCAGAGCACGGCGTGTGGCGATGACAGGAAATCACGAGTCACATAGACATTTTCCGCCTCATGCGGATCAAGCTCTCCTGCCATCTTGGGGCCGTCTATGACATACAGCCCCTGACTGCGCCTTACGGACGCCTTCTTCTGCAGCTCTGTTATGAATTTCTTGGTCCTGCCGTCCATGAAGGAAGCTTATCCTTTCCTAAATGAAGCTCTCTTACGCAGGAGCGGATCAAGTATCTTCTTACGTATGCGCAGTGACTCCGGAGTTATCTCCAAGAGTTCGTCAGTATCTATGAAGTCCATGCACTGCTCAAGACTCATCACGCGAGGCGGAGTAAGATGCAGCGCGTCGTCAGAGCCTGATGCTCTCGTATTGGTGAGCTTCTTGGTCTTGCATACATTTATCTCGACGTCCTCAGCCTTGGGCGACTGTCCGATAACCATGCCGTTATAGACCTTCTCGCCGGGACCTATAAAGAGCACGCCTCTCTCCTGCGCATTAAACAATCCGTAGGTAACGGCTACACCTGCCTCGCAGGATATGATGGAGCCCGTCGGTCTGTAGGAGAGATCTCCCTTGTAGGGCGCATATCCGTCAAATGCGGTATTCATTATGCCTGATCCCTTGGTATCTGTAAGGAACTCATTACGATAGCCTATGAGTCCTCTTGACGGTATCGAGAACTGCAATCTCGTGCTCTCAGCTCCCGTAGGCGCCATGCCTACCAGCTCGCCCTTTCTCTGGTTAAGCTTCTGGATGACTGCGCCGCTGTACTCCTCAGGCACATCTATATAAGCTACCTCCATGGGCTCTAAGGGCTTGCCGTTCTCGTCAGTCTTGTAGAGTACCTCTGCCTTGGATACTGCAAATTCAAAGCCCTCGCGTCTCATGTTCTCGATAAGTACAGAAAGATGCAATTCACCGCGTCCCGATACCTTGAAGCAGTCTGCATTGGCGGTTTCCTCTACACGCAGCGATACATCAGTATTAAGCTCGCGATAGAGACGGTCTCTGATATGTCTCGAGGTAACGTATTTTCCCTCCGTACCTGCAAGCGGGGAATCATTTACCATGAAATACATGGCTATAGTCGGCTCGGATATCTTCTGGAACGGGATGGGCTCTACCTTCTCCGGCGCGCACACCGTATCTCCTATATGTATCTCCGGTATACCTGAGATGGCAACTATTGAGCCTATGCCCGCCTCGCTTACCTCGACTCTCGACAGTCCTTCATACTCGTACAGCTTGCTCACCTTGGTATGTATGAGCTTGTCGCTCGAGTGATGGTTACATATAACTACCTGCTGATTGACCTTGATGCTGCCGTTGGACACCTTGCCTACGCCGATACGTCCCACATATTCATTGTAGTCTATGGTCGATATAAGCATCTGCAGCGGCTCGTCAGGGTCTCCTGTAGGACAGGGGATGTGCTCTATGATGGTATCAAGGAGCGGCTTCATATTCTCGCCCTGCACATCCGGATCCATGCTCGCTATACCTGCTCTTGCCGATGCAAATACAAACGGGCAGTCTATCTGCTCATCATTGGCTCCGAGGTCCAAGAGGAGCTCTAACACCTCGTCCACTACCTCCTTGGGTCTTGCACCGGGGCGGTCTATCTTATTTACACAGACAACGACAGGCAGCTCTAACTCCATAGCGCGTCCCAATACGAATTTGGTCTGCGGCATTGGTCCCTCAAAGGCATCGACCAAGAGCACCACTCCGTCAACCATCTTCAGCACGCGCTCGACCTCGCCGCCGAAATCCGCGTGGCCAGGAGTATCTACTATGTTTATCTTGTGTCCGTTATAATTGATGGCTGTATTCTTGGAGAGTATGGTGATACCCCTCTCACGCTCTATGGCGTTAGAGTCCATGACTCTCTCAGCCACCTCCTGATTCTCTCTGAACACGCCGCTCTGGTGCAGCAGTGCGTCTACAAGTGTGGTCTTGCCGTGGTCTACATGGGCAATAATAGCTACGTTTCTGATGTCTTCTCTCTTAGTAATCATGCTTTTCTAAATGTTCCTTATGTAAATGATATTGTTGTTGTATTGTCCTGTCCTTGAGGAAGCGGATGCTTTCTGCTCTGCTTAGCACTTTGTCGTTTGATGCTTTACAGCTTAGCATTTTTGCAGTTTGATGCTTTACAGCTTTGTGCTTAGCGGCTTAATTCTTTATCGTGATGATGCCTTGCTCTCGTCAATAGCCTCTCGCATCGACTGCCCTCTGCGCATACGGGCTCTCCGGATGCTCGCCGACTATGCGGTCAAATAGCTCATTGGCCTCTGCTATGCGCTCCTGCGTCTGATAGAGTCTCGCGAGTAGGAACATGGCCTCCGGATCATCTGACTTAAGCTCAAGTGCAAGCTTATAATAATACTCCGCCTGACTTAGGTTTCCGCCGTTCCAGTTGTCCGTGCCCTTGTCCACCATTGATGTAAATGCGTCATTAAGCATAACTCGGTCGACGCCCTGCAGCTGACCCAAGAGCGGCTCTGTCGTTATAAGCGAGCGGTCTATGCCGGTATAGGCCTTGACAGCCTCCTCGAGTCTGCCCGCATTATAATCTGCCATAATCGCATTGAGCGTCTCGTACATGTCTGTAAATGCGGCATTTTCCTCCTCATAGGCCTTAAGCTTCTGACTTACATCACTGTACTCGGCGTTGAGTGCGTCGTACTTGGTGTTAAGCTCGGCGTATTGCGCATTTACATCGCTTAGTTCCTGACTGTTCTTGGCTATAGACTGGTTGAGCTCGTCGTTATATCCCCGCTTGATGGTGGGAAGCACCAATATATAGAAGCTGAGTATGCCTGCGACTATGCCTATGGCGACATGGAGCGCTACTCTGTCCGGTGCAACCGCGTGACTCGGCTCCGGTATGATGACATCGCCGTCCTCTATCTCTCTGCGTGAAAATGCGTTCTTAAGCTTGGCCTGCTCTATATCGGCTCTGCCTGTTGAGCGCTTAACCTCCTCCATCAGCACGCTGGCCTGCGGATTGTTGTGGTCTATCTCTAATACCTTGAGGAGTGAATGTCCCGCCTTAACATACTCGCCGTTTTGCATACATAATACGGCAAGCAATAGCTGAGCCTTGACGAAATTAGGCTTCTTGCGCGTAATATCTCTAAGCTCTATGATGGCGAAATCCTCGCCACCGTTTTGAGCCATGAGGAGAGCCTGATTAAAGCGCTTAACTAAGTCAGAGTCATTCTCGATAACGAGCGCCTTGCGCTGTATCTCCTCAAGGAAATGATCCGCCCTGTTGTGCACGGGATCCGGATCAAAATTATAGCTTATGATCCAATGCACCAAGGCATCTGCCGTCTCCCCCATCTCATAGAAGATGAGTCCCAAGAGATTCCTCGCCTCTGTGCAGCTCTTGTCATAATGGAGCGCCTCCTTAAGGAAGCCTGCCGCACCGCTTAGGTCATTAAGCTTAGCTCTCTCAAGCCCGATATTATAATAAGCATTTGCTATTTTTCTGAAGCTTGTCTTAACTCTCATTCACATATCCGTCATCGGGAGCTGTGGCTGTCTGTACCTCGTCGCGTGGCTCGGCAGCCTCTCTTGGAGCAGGCGCTGCGGCATTTTTCACAAGCTGCATCATCAGATCGTTCATATCTGTCAGATTCATGCCTGCGATAGCGTCCTCGATATTGTCCACATCCAGAGATGGCTTGAAATGCTTTATTTCTTCCTGATAGTTAATCATATATTACCTGCCGTACCCTTGTGCTGTCTGTGCCGGTATCTTATGTGCATGTAGATAAGATACAGGATTGCTGCATGCTGACGCGCTACCGCTCGCTAATGGTATCAATCGTATATAACCGGTGTACTGCCCCCTGCATAGAGCAAATCGCGTACCCGCTCCGGTTCGAGTCTGCCGTTACTTAGCGTTATGAGCTGTGCTCTGAAGGCTTCTTCCTTGTCTGCCTCCACAAGATAGCTGAGAGTGCATTGCTCGGTATATTCCTCGCTCAATGTGACAGCCCCAATCTTTAATGCGAGGCGCTTTACCTTCTCTGCCAAGGCATAATCTGCCGTAAGCCTAAGCTCTGCGCCCTCCGTCAGAGCACTTATCTCTGACGCCTTGATTGCTTCCTTAAGTGCATCCGCATAAGCCCTCACAAGCCCGCCTGTGCCAAGCAGAGTGCCTCCAAAATACCTCGTGACCACGGCGCATACGTCGTAGAGTGCCTCGCCTTTGAGTATCTCTAGCATGGGCTTGCCTGCCGTACCCTGCGGCTCTCCGTCGTCAGAGCTGCGCTCATATACCTTGCCGGGGCTGCCTATGCGCATGGCGAAGCAATTATGTCTCGCATCATAGTGTTTCTTGCGTATCTCCTCTATGAAGCTTACCGCCTCGTCCTCGCTCCTCACATTTCTTAATGCACAGAGAAAATGAGACTTCTTGACCTCTATATCCGACTCTCGCGGAACGCTTATTATATTATGCTGTCCTGCATCTGCCATGTGTCCTGTGATATCCCCGCCAAGTGACTGCGTTTCCTTAGCATATAAGCTCGCAGCCCGCATGGCTGCTTGCCAGCGCTCTTGCTATCGCCACATACTCTAAAGGTGACGGATTGCTACGCGCTTACGCACTTCCTACTTCCTGTCAGAATCCCGCCGGTTCCTTTATCTCCTGTGCCGGCTCAATAGAGAGCACCTCGAGCACAGGTCCCTCTCCCTCGTATTCGGGGCGGTTCTCAAGCTTGAACTTAGCTTTCAGATGCACCCAGTCGCCTATCCTGTACTTATCTGCATTGGCGTAGCGCGCAAGATATCCGAGGAACGCCATATCATTCTCGCAGCAGGTCATAGCCATGCGTCCCGGCACAAACATATCTCTCGCCATATCTGGCGAACGCATAATACGCGCCGTGAAATCAACGGTCTTGCCCTCGTAGCGCTTGGGATAATCCCTTGCATCAAGATACCAGGTACCATAATGCTCAGGCTTAATGATTATCTCCTTGCCCTTGACATCGTACGGCAGCTCCTCATCCAAGGTCTCCAGCTCTACCTCGCCGTACTTATTCTCCATGACCAGCATTGAGCCCTGCTGCATCATGGGGCGCAGCTGTCTCTTGAAGCTTAATAATTCCTCGTGAGACTTGCCGTCGCAGCGATTGACTATACAGAGCTCAGTATCCTTAAGCATGGGACCCATGAGAGCCTTCATATTGTTAAGATACGCTCCGAGCGTGCTGCCGTCCATGAGCGTTATCTGCTGATAGAGCACCCAATTTGACGGAAAATGCAGCTCGTCCGGGTCGCCCCACATGCCATTATACTCTATGATGACTCTCTCGCAGCGGTTCTTCCTAAGCTCGCCCTCAAGAAAGTCTGTAGTCAGGCTCTCCTTACTATCGACAGTCACCAGGAAGGTATGCTCGTTCCCTAACATCTTGGGCGGGTACTCGCACTCGCCCTCCTCGCACACTATGAGCAGGGTATTGCCGTCAATATGGAAATACTCCTCATTGATGGTGTAGTTAATAAATGAGGTCTTGCCCGCCTCAAGGAAGCCGTTCACCAAGAATACCGGTATCTCGTCGTTTCTTATCTCGTCTATCATAGCACTATCTTTAGAAGAACATCGCCTTGAGCTCGTCCTCATTAAGCTCACTGCCTATAACACATACCTTGCCCGTGTAATCCGGCTCGCCGTTACGTATCTCATACTCACCCGGCACCATATCGAAATAATACCAGGTATCTGCATCGGCAGCCTTCAGCATACCCTTAGAGCGCAGTATCTTGACATCCTCGTCCTCGGAGAGCTTGGTAAGTACAGACTCAAGCTTGGCCTTGGTAACAGGCGGCACATTCGTCCACCCATAGGATACAAATACCTCATCCGCATCATGTCCGTGATGGTGGTGATGTTCGTGATCGTGATCGTCATGATGGTGGTGGCAGCAGTGATGCTCATGCTCGCCATCTTCGTCCTCATCATCGTGATGATGGTGGCAATGGTGATGCTCGTGCTCCTCATCCTCATCCTCGTCATCATGGTGATGGTGGCAATGGTGATGCTCGTGCTCGCCATCTTCGTCCTCATCATCGTGATGATGGTGGCAATGGTGATGCTCGT
>CAVHZK010000014.1:7678-12914 GCA_963640215.1 bacterium
CATCCTCATCCTCGTCATCATGGTGATGGTGGCAATGGTGATGCTCGTGCTCGCCGTCCTCATCCCCATCATGGTGGTGGTGATGGCAGCAATGTCCGTCGTGGTGATGCGCCATGTGCTCCTCCTCGCTCTCACCGTCAGGCTCAGCTAATGCCTCCTCGCGCATCCTGTCCAACATGTCGTCACGCTTCTCTATTATCTCTAAGAGTCTCTCGCCCTTAAGCTCGCTCACGGGAGTCGTGATAATCTCAGCATCAGGATTAAGTCCTCTGATCAGCTCCACGTCAGCATCTATCACGGATTGCTCGGCAAGATCCGTCCTGCTCAATACTATCGTGCCGGCATACTGTACCTGATTGTCGAAGAACTCCCCGAAGTTCTTCATGTACATCTTGCATTTCTTGGCATCTACGACTGTCACAGCAGAATTAAGCACTACATCGAGACTACCTGACGCATCCGTCACAGCCTTCATGATATCTGAGAGCTTGCCTACGCCGGAGGGCTCGATGATGACTCTGTCCGGCTTGAACTGTCCTATGACCTCCTTCAGCGACTTCTCGAAGTCACCTACCAGCGAACAGCATATACAGCCCTGCGACATCTCCTTTATCTGTATACCGGCATCCTTAAGGAATCCGCCGTCTATGGCTATCTCGCCGAATTCATTTTCAATGAGCACGACCCGCTCATCCTTAAGTACCTCACCGACAAGCTTCTTGATAAAGGTGGTCTTGCCTGCTCCCAAAAATCCCGATATGACATCAATCTTAGTCATAGCTATCACTTCTTTCTGTTCAAATTAAGATATCGGATTGCTCCATGCTAAAGCGCGCCGGCTTGCCTTGCAAACGAATTTGCATCCAAGCTTAACGCTTTAGCACTTTACCCTTACTACCAAAACATCTTGGGGCAAATTCCTTTGCCCCAAGTATTTTCTGCTCTCACGCCTGCTTCTCGACGCCTATCTCTGCCGCCTCGCCGTTGATATCCCAGCTCTTAACATATCCGTGCGGTGTCTCCTCGTTTAAGGCATCAGCCATGCAGTCATGCAATATAGTGTCCTTATACTTATCTATCGCACTAAGCAGCTTGCCCGAGCTCTTGACGCTTATCACTATGTGATCCATCACCTCGAAGCCTGCTTCCTTACGCATGGTCTGTACCTTGGATATAAGCTCACGCATGAGTCCCTCGGCTACCAGCTCCTCGGTGAGATTGGTATCTAATACAACCGTGGTATGAGCGTCCTCCTCCGTCACATAACCGCCCTTCTTGGCGGAATCTATGAGGAGATCATCCTTAGTGAGCTCTATCTTAGTGCCGTCCGGCGCATCGAATTTAAGCACGCCCTCGGTATTAAGCTTATCCATAGCGGCAGAGCCGTCTATCTCGCTTAGGTACTGCTTGATGAAGCCCAGATTCTTGCCGTATTTGGGGCCTACAGTCTTGAGCTGCGGCTTGAAGGTATACGCCGTAAACTCTCTTAGGTCGTCCCTAAACTCTACCTTCTTGAGATTAAGCTCATCCTTAAGTATATCCGTATAATACTCCCCAAGCTCCATATCCGAGCGCACGAACATGCCTGCGATAGGCTGGCGGTTCTTGAGTCCGGAGGCATTTCTTGCAGCACGTCCCAGTATAACTATGCTTAATACCTCATCCATGGACTTCTCAAGCTCGGTATCTATCATGGACTCGTCTGCCACAGGGAAGCTGCACAGATGTACTGACTCCTTGGCAGCTTTATCTACAGAGCATACCATATTGCGGTAAATGGCATCCGTCATAAAGGGTATGAACGGTGCGGCACAGAGTATGGTATTGTACAGAGCCGTATAGAGCGTCATATAGGCGTCTATCTTGTCCTGCTCCATGCCCTTTCTCCAGAAGCGCTCGCGGCAGCGTCTCACGTACCAGTTGGATAACTCGTCTACGAAATCCTCCAGAGCCGCGCATGAGTCCGGTATCTTGTACTGCGACATATTGTTGTCCACAGTCTTGATCATGGTATTCATCTTGGACAATATCCATCTGTCCATGACCGGCAGACCCTCACGGCGGAGCTCATACTTCGTCGGATCAAAATTATCTATATTGGCATAAAGTATATAGAAGGCATAGGTATTCCACAGCGTGCCAAGGAACTTTCTCTGTCCCTCTACTACTGCCTTGCCGTAGAAACGGTTGGGCAGCCACGGTGCCGAATTGGTATAGAAATACCACCTGATAGCATCTGCTCCGTAGGTATCAAGTGCCTCCACAGGATCAACGGCATTGCCCTTGGACTTTGACATCTTCTGTCCGTTCTCGTCCTGCACATGACCGAGGACTATGACATTTTCATAAGGCGCCTTATTAAAGAGGAGCGTTGACTCAGCCAAGAGCGAATAGAACCAGCCTCTCGTCTGATCCACTGCCTCTGATATGAACTGCGCCGGAAACTCCTTATGGAAGAGTTCCTGATTCTCGAACGGATAATGATGCTGCGCAAAGGGCATGGCACCGGAGTCAAACCAGCAGTCTATAACATCGGTGACTCTCGTCATCTCCTTGCCGCACTCCGGGCACTTTAGCTTAACCCTGTCTATATAGGGGCGATGCAGCTCTATGCCGCCTTCCTCGCTCCAGCCCTTGTCGCCCTCTGCCTTAAGCTCGGACAGCACCTCGTCGTAGTTGGTGCTCTGTTCTCTCAGCTGCTTGCGGCTTCCTACGCACTCTCTGTGGCCGCATTCGCATTCCCATATAGGCAGCGGAGTGCCCCAGTAACGGTTGCGCGAGAGCGCCCAGTCCTGCACATTTGCAATCCACTCACCGAAGCGACCCTTGCCTATGCTCTCAGGTATCCAGTTGATGGTAGCGTTATTTCTTACCAAGTCATCCTTGACCTTGCTCATGGCTATATACCATGATTCTCTCGCATAATATATAAGCGGAGTATTGCATCTCCAGCAATGCGGATAGCTGTGTTCAAAGACAGGCGCGTCAAAGAGCAGGCCGCGTGAGTCAAGGTTCTTGAGTATCATGGGATCTGCCTTTTTGACAAATACACCCTTCCACTCTTCATCGTCAGTCATGTTGCCCTTGCCGTCTACAAGCTGTACAAAGGGCAGGTCGTACTTTCTGCCGACCTTGGCATCGTCCTCACCAAATGCAGGAGCTATATGTACTACACCTGTACCGTCGCTCATGCTTACATAGGTGTCGCACACTATATAATGAGCCCGCTTGTGCTGTTTCTTGGCCAATGCCGCAGCGGTCTCAAAGAGCGGCACATAGGGCTTAAACTCAAGGTCCGTACCCTTCATGCTCTCCAATACCTCGACATTTTCACCGAGCTTGGACTTAAGCGCATCTGCAAGATAATATATCCTGCCGTCCTCAGCCTTGGCCTTGACATAGGTCTCGTCCGGATTGACGCAGAGTGCCACATTGGACGGCAGCGTCCAGGGCGTGGTCGTCCATGCCAATATATAAGCGTCCTCGTCAACACACTTGAAGCGTACTATAGCGGAGCGCTCCTTGACCTCCTTGTACCCTTGCGCCACCTCGTGTGAGGAGAGCGGAGTACCGCAGCGCGGGCAGTAAGGCACTACCTTGAAGCCCTTGTACAAGAGTCCCTTGTCCCAGATCTCCTTCAATGCCCAGAACTCGGACTCGATATAATCATCATAATATGTAACATAAGGATGCTCCATATCAGCCCAGAAGCCTACTGTAAATGAGAAATCCTCCCACATACCCTTGTACTTCCAGACATTTTCCTTGCACAGCTCAACAAAGGGGCCGATGCCGTATGACTCTATCTGCTCCTTGCCGTTTATACCTATCTGCTTCTCGACCTCTAACTCAACCGGCAGACCGTGGGTGTCCCAGCCCGCCTTGCGCGGAACCATCTTGCCCTTCATGGTCTGATAGCGCGGTATCATGTCCTTGATACAGCGTGTTAATACGTGTCCTATATGCGGCTTGCCGTTGGCAGTCGGCGGTCCGTCATAGAAAACATAGCTCGGATCGCCCTCGTGCTCCTTAATGGACTTCTCGAATATATCGTTGTCCTTCCAGAATTTCTCGATTTCTCTCTCTCTGCCGACAAAATCCATAGACGTGTCGACCTTGTTATACAGCGCCATCAACATTCCTCCTCTGAAAATGGTGTGATTAGTTACAAAATAAAGAGCCATGCCTGCGTGCTTGCAGGTGGCACGTGTTCTAAAAGTACGGATTGCTACGCGCTTACGCGCTTACGTCAACACTTTTAGAACCTGTATATATATATCAGAAAATGCCTGTAAATGCAACGAGGGCTGGGGATGCAGGATGCAAAACAAGCGCATTTCCCTTGATAAAAGGTTCCTGCGCTTGTCTGCTGTTAAGACGTATTCGTGCAATCGTCTGTTAGAGTGCACTTATGCTCCGATGGTGCTTAGTACAGCCGTCGTAGGTTGCTATGGTATCATCATCTGTCCTGTTTTATCACATTCATAGGTGTGTATACCATGCAACTAACACTTCTCTGAAGTGTATCGCAATCTAGCTTACTGTACCCATGCACCTGCGGCGTCTACCTTGTAGCCGTCGGGGGTTGTACCATTAGTAACGAGCGAGCCCATGGAGCCGCCGTTTACTGCGATGGTATTGAAATAATACCACAGTCCGTCTATCTGGTTCCAGCCAGTGTACATGTAGCCGAAGTTGCCGTCATGTGCATTGTCGAGATAATATCTCTGTCCGTCTGTATCCGTGAACCAGCCGCCGTCTGCATATCCCTGGGCATTGAAGTGATACCAGCTGGTCTTGCCGTTCCAGCTTACCTGAGTCCACTCATTATTTGCATAGTTGCCGTCAGACTTCTTAAGCTTCCAGCCTGCGTTATCCTGTGTCCAGCTGCTGTTGTAGATGCTACTGGTAGCTACGCCTGTACTGGAGCCACTGCCGCTGCCTGATCCGCCGGAGTAATATCTATCACTGTTTCTTGTAGAGTTACGCTGCTCTTCTATCTTCTCTAATACCGCCTTAAGATCTACTCCGCCGCCTGCTGGCACCTTAATGGTGTAGCTTCCGTCTGCATTAGCCGTAAGCAGGGCTGATCCGTTAGAAAGCGAATACTTATATCCGTCTGCTACCTCTACATTGATAGTGATAGTCTCATCCTGATGGGCTGTATCATAGGTCTTGTCGCCTACTGTAACAGTTCCAGTAGTACCCTTGAGCACTATCTTACCATTGGAGCTTG
>CAVHZK010000015.1:0-13288 GCA_963640215.1 bacterium
CTTGCGTGCAAGCACGCAGCCTGCTTTTGTATCCGTCAACACTTTTAGAGTATATGGTACTAAAAAAAATACAGGAATACAAGCGGAAAATGTTGAAGATACGTCATATTAGCGAAATTTTATTGCGTGGGCTGTGTCTGAACGCGGCGATTGCATGCTTGAATCAGGTCTTGTCTTATCTCTATGGCTATGCAAATGCGGTCTCTATTATGTCCTGTATCTCGCCGAGATACCCGCAGTTCTCAAGACTCCTGTGAGCAAGCTGTAATGCCGCTCTGTCCGAGAAAAGTCCGTATACGGCGGATCCGCTTCCCGTCATGGCAGCTGCCTGCGCACCGTGGCGTAATAGGTCATGCTTTATCTGCGCGATGAGCGGCAGCTCTATAGTTGCAGGTACTTCAAGTACATTTGTGATTTTCTTATACACCAAGGTACAATTGCCGCATTTGAGGGCGGCTACAAGCTCGTCTGTGTTGTCTTGTACCTGACTTGTATCTGTGGGATGGCTTACTTCCCCTGCGCTTAGCTCAGTGCAGTGTAAATTTATCTCTGACGCTATTGCTATCTCAGTACGCGGCAGCTTCTCGTCCGTGCCTGATGCTGCTATATTCGCCACTGTATTTGTAACTGCTGTATCTGTCGATACACCGGTTGCTGCCTGCATCCTGTCATAAGCTGCATACACCTTGGGTGTAGACATGCCCTGCTTGGGCTTAACTATGAGCACATATAGGCTGCATTTACTGTCTATGTCTCTGAGTACCTCGCCTATGCCCTCTGCGAGCACGGTTCCGCCCCGCACGCAGTAGGGAACGTCTGCACCAAGCTTAAGCCCTATGCGCTCTAACTCGGTATTGCTTAAGTTAAGCGAGAACAGCTCGTTCATCCCCCTTAGCACTGCGGCAGCATCTGCCGAGCCACCGCCGAGTCCCGCCTCCGATGGTATACGCTTAACAAGTCTCATACTGACTCCGCCGTCTATGTTGCACTCTCTGATCATTAGCTCTGCCGCGCGGCACATGAGATTACTCTGATCACAGGGTATCGCGCCGCCGCCTAAGCCTCGCTCGTCTATCATCTCCAATTGCACTCCGCCGTCCTCGGATACAGATATCTCTATATCATCACACAGCTTGAGGCTCTGCATGACCGTGCGCAACAGATGATATCCTCTCTCATCGGTTCCGACTATCTCTAAACTTAAATTTATCTTGGCATTGGCTTTGATGTTCATATTTTGTTCATATTAACTTAAAAGTTAATTTACTTTGCTAACATAAATCCTTAACGTCTGCCCCTTATATTGTGATTGTACGAAGCAGGAAGACAGTTGTTACTGCATGTAAATAATTTTTTTCATAATGCTTGCCCCGTTTGATTCGTAAGAGTCAATCGGGGCTTCTCCCTTGTTATGGGTGGATTCCCGTATGTTCTTTAGTCTCTGGCGCGCTTATCGCAGCGAAGCTTTCCTTGCGCCAAGTATGCCCCGTGTTCTGTTTTTTGCCGATACATCACATGCGCCGCTGGGATCTTGCACCACCATCAGAACTTTTATCGCCTATGATGTGCTTTCCTATATATAAGCTTAGAGCCTGCCTTAATGACAGGCTCTAAGCTTAGTTTCGCTATACTGCGTGCGGCATTACTTATATACTGCCGCCGTGTTAGCCGTATCGTATATGGCTATGTAGGTATTGCCCTCGGAGTAGGTCTTAAGCACCTCTTTCATGTTCTCCTCGGGGATGGCTATGCAGCCGTGAGTATTCTCATTATTTACCACACAGTGCAGGAATATAGCTGAACCCTTGTACGGCGTGCCCTCAGCATTATATCCGGTGTCCAGACAGTAATTGTAATACGGAGCATACTTAATCAAGTGCTCTGACTTGCTTTTCTCGAAGTCCGTATAAGTCTTGGTCGATACAAGCTTATTGTAGAGCACGGAATTAGAGTCTCCATCCCAATAATTGGCATTGTCTACCCTGTTGTAATTAGACGGAAAGCCTGCCTCCGCCGGCTGTATGCCGAAGGGGGTATTCATCTTGAATACGCCTATGGGAGTCTTGTTGTCACCCTCCTCGGTCTTGCCGAGTCCTGCCTTGCCATACTTGGCTGTGCACTCGCTTAGTTTCACCCATGCGGCATCCTTAGAGTCGCGTTTCAGCAGGGTGAGTGTACCTGTATCGCCGTTTGCCGTACCTGCCAAGGTCACGAGCACGGTCGCATTATCCGGAATACTGAGCTTATCAAGCTCAAGCGTACCGACAGTACCGGCAGTAGTGCTCGACTGCGCTGTTGCCTGTGTGTCAGCGGCAGTGGTGCTACTTACAGCAGCGGTGCCGGTGGAATTGGCGGTGTTAGCTGTCGCAGTACCGCTTGTAGCTGTAGCGTTGGCTGCAGCATTATTATCAGTAGCAGCGCTGGCAACGGAATTAGTGGTGCCGGATGTTGTTGTGCTTGCTGCGGTACTGGTAGCTGCGTTAGCAGCACCGGTATCCGCTGCTGCCCCTGTCTCACCGGCAGGCGTCGGCGACACACCTATCTCGACATCTCCTGTCGATGCTATACTTGTTGACGGTCCTATCTTGCGACCCGTGTCTATGCTGGTCACGTATTGACCATTCATGATCAGCCCTGTGCCGTCAGCATATACATTCATGCTTCCTGCAAGCAATGCTCCAACGAGCAATATAAAAGCGCATTTCTTCATGTGTTTTCCTCCTGTCCAAGGCACAAGCTACACAGTTTTATTAAGCTTCATTATATCATCAAGTGCTGTGCTGTGCTCTGCCTTAAAGTCTGTATATAGAGTGCCTCCTGCACGACCGTCCCATTTAAGCCTAACCTGTCGCGCCGCACTTTCCTCAACCATCTAATCAATATTCCATCTGCCGCTTGCACGGAAGTCACCTCACGCCTCCGTGCTCTTCCTCAGATTGGTATCGAGGAACTTGTTGTAGCCTACCCAGCCGTCCTCATTTTGCGGTGCCTTGTCATTAAGTGCCTCGTGCATGGTCTCGACCTTGGCATCCATGTTGTCAGCAAAGCTCAATATCATAGCCTCGATGAGCGCAGGCTTCTTGGGTGATCCAAACTCCAACTCGCCGTGGTGCGACAATATCATGTGCAATACCTCGCCAGCGAGACGCTTCGGGAACTTCGGTATCTTAGCTATATGGCTGCTCACCATCTGCGAGCCTATAACTATATGTCCGAGGAGTTGCCCCATGTCAGTATAGTCATTTGCAGGAAATGCTGAAAGCTCATGCACTTTGCCTATATCGTGGAGCATGGCGCCGGTCACCAAGAGATCTCTGTTCACGAAGCTGTAATGTCCGGCGGCATCATTGCATATCCGAGTCACGCTCAAGGTGTGCTGCAAGAGTCCGCCTATAAAGCCATGGTGCACGGATTTTGCCGCGCTGTGGGCTGTGAAGCTCTTCATGAAGGTATCATCCCTAAAGAAACTCTTGAGCAGCTCCGACAGATAGCTGTTGGAGACGCTGTCGATAAGCGTATTAAGCTCGGCAGTCATCTCGTCTATACTAAACTCTGTCACAGGGAAATAATCCGACGGGTCGTAATTACCCTCCTCAGCCTTAAATATCAGACTGCAGTTAAGCTGCCTGTTGCCGTTAAAGACAGTTACGTTGCCGTCGACATTTACATAATCCATGGGCTCAAACTCACCGACTCCGGGACTGTCCGGCTCCCATATCTTGCCGTCTATCTGACCGGTCTTGTCCTGCAGGATGACGTTGATATATTCCTTGCCGTTACGCGTAACTGCTGTATTCTTGGTCTTGCACAGATATACGTCGTGCACCCTCATGCCTTCGTTGAAGCTCTCTATGTATCGCATACTACTCCTCTTATTTGATGTCTGTCTATCTGCCTTACTTGCCGCCTATCTATGTGGCTGCGCCTCGTGTCGCCTATCTGTCTATCTGCTCGCGCATCGCCTATCCATCTGCCTCGCGTACCGCCTGCGGCTATATCAGAATTTCCTCCAGGTATCCCTGCTTAAGAGACCTAATATAGGCAATATCTCCAGTCTGCCTATGAGCATATCCATGCTCAGCACCAGCTTGGCGTATCCTGAAAATGGAGCGAAATTGCCCATGGAGCCGTCAAAGCCTATGCCCGGTCCTATATTGTTAAATGCGGTTATAACCGCCGTGACCGTAGATATGCCATCCTTGCCCTCGGGCATAATGAGCAATACAGACACCATCATTATGATTATATACATGAAGGTGTATACACCCACGTTCCTTATCAGCTCTTCATCGACTGCCTTGCCGTCTATATGCACACGCTTGACTATGTTGGGCTTAAGCTGCACTGCCAAATCCCTTGCAAAGGCCTTGCCCATAATCAGCAGCCTCGACATCTTGTATCCGCCTCCGGTCGAACCGGCGCAGGAGCCGAATAACATAAGAGTAATTATAACCGCTTGTGAGAGTCTCGGCCAGTTATTAATGTCATCCAGTGCATAGCCGGTCGTCGTCATTATCGAGCTAACGTGAAATGCGGCATTGTGTATAGTGCGCAACAACGATACTGCTGCTCCGCCCTGCATTACGAGATTACAGCTTATTATAGCTGTAGCAGCCAAGGCTATTATAGCATACAACCTAACCTCCTCCATCGCGAATGCCTGCCGCAGCTTACGCATGAGTATAAAGAAGAAAAAATTAAAATTGATGCCGAATATGAACATCGCGATGCCTGTAACCACCTGCTGCGCGACTGTATAGTCGGCACAGCTGTTGTTAAGCACACCGAATCCGCCCGTACCTGCCGCACCGAAGGTTATACAGAGAGCATCAAATACCGGCATACGCAGTGCCAGCAATACACCCAGAGTAATGACTGTCAGTACCGAGTAGATATAATACAGCAGCCTCGCGGTATCGCGTGCCTTGGGTACAAGCTTGGATACGACCGGTCCCGGACTCTCTGCCTTCATCAGATTCATCTGCGAGCCGGACTTAAATCTCACTATAGCCGACATAAATACCAATAGACCCATGCCGCCTATCCAGTGAGTAAAGCTCCTCCACAGCAATACGCTCTTGTCCACAGCCTCTATATCCTTGAGTATAGTAGAGCCGGTGGTGGTAAAGCCCGATACAGCCTCAAAGAAAGCATCTATGGGACTCGTTATGGCGCCGCTTAACATAAAGGGCAGCATCCCCGCCAATGACGCCGCTATCCACGTTAATCCCGTGGCAGCAAGCCCCTCCTTGGTCTGCAGCCTGATTGTCTGCTTGGTAACAAGCCTTGCGCCTAAACCCACGACCTCACATATCACTATGGGTATGACAAATGGCATAAGCCCCTCGCCATACACGAGCGCAGACACAAGCGGCAGCAGCATCAGCACGCCCTCTATAGCCAATGCAGTACCTATTATTTTTGCAACAAATAACAGATTCACCCTTCAACTGTCCTGTCTGTTATTTCCTTGCTACTATGTCGTCCAATGACTGTATGCCTCTGTCTATGGTCACGACTATGACATGGTCGTTGGCTCTGATCATATTGCTTCCTGACGGAACCACGAACTCTCCGCCCCTGATGATGCCCGCTATAATGAGATCCTTCTTGAGATTAAGCTGTGAAAATGGGATATTTAAGTACTTATAGTCCTCTGTCGCCCTGTATTCGCCTATCTCGATACGGTTATCTAAGTAACGGAACAAGGTTGCAACGGTCTTGCCTGCTCCCGCGCTCCTTGCCCTTACATATTGAGCAATGATATCCGCACATATAACCTTGGGGAACACCACAGAGTCGAGCGCTAACACCTGTATCAGGTCACTCATATCGGTACGCGTGACCTTAGTGACTATCTTGGCTCTGGATACGTTCCTTGCATAATTGGCTATGACTATATTTTCCTCATCTATGCCGGTGAGCGGCACGAAAGCATCAGCCATCATCAGACCATGTTTGTTGAGAAATCTCTTGTCCGTTCCGTCACCCTTGATGACCTCGCAGTCCTCGAATTTTTCTGAAAATGCGACACATTTCTGTTCATCCTGCTCGATAAGGCGCACACTCCTGCCTCGATTTAGCAACATCTCCACCAGATAATGTGCTATCGTGCCGCCGCCTACTATCATGACCTTCTCTGCCGGTGTATTGGTTACACCCTGAGATTTGATAAATGCCCTTATGTCACTCCTTGTAGCAACCATGGTGATGTCGTCGCCTTCCTGTACCACGAAATCACCGGAGGGTATAAACACATCGTCCCCCCTCACAGCCGCGCACACCAGCGCCTTGACATTGGGATCCTCCATACGTATCTGCTGGAGACTCTTGCCTATCATCCTGTACCCGCTCGTGATATGCATGGTGGAGATGACTACATTGGTTCCCTCGAAGGTGTCGAGGCGGCTCAGCGCCGGAAATTGCAATATGTTAAATATCTCGGTCGCGGCGAGGTACTCCGGATTGATGATGCGGGAGAGCCCGAGTCTCGCCTTGAAGAACTCCGTCTGCCTCGAATATAACGGATTGCGGACTCTGGCTATGGTCTCGCATTTGGAGAACTGCTTGGCGATAAGACAGGACAGGAGATTGACCTCGTCCGAGGTGCTGACCGCGATAAATATATCCGCGGTATCTACTCCGGCTTCCTTAAGGAGTTCCAGATTGGTTCCGTTTCCGAGCACCGTCATAACATCAAGCTCCTCGGATATATTGTCGAGCGATTTCTTGGAGCTGTCTATTACCGATACATTATGTCCGTCATTGACCAAGGTCTTGGCAAGCTCCCCTCCGACCTTGCCGCAGCCTACTATTACTGCATTCATATATACATCCTCTTAATCTGTCAGAATCTGCGCCATGCCTCGCGGCTGAATATGGCAAGTATCGGGAATATCTCAAGCCTGCCTATAAGCATATCCGCGCTGAGCACCAACTTGCCGAAATTGGAAAAAGCCTCATAATTGCCGAAGGAACCATTGATGCCTATGCCCGGTCCCGTGTTGTTGAAGGTCGCCATTACTGCTGAAAATGTCGATATCCAGTCCTTGCCCTCTATACTCATGAGCAGGGTTGACACTATGACTATCACTATATAGACATAGGTATAGACTCCTACCGCCCTGATGACATTGTCATCGACTACCTTGCCGTCTATGTGTACTTTCTTCACCATATCCGGATGCATCTGCACTGCCAAGTCTCTCACAAAAGCCTTGGTCATAATGAGCAATCGCGAGATCTTGTATCCGCACGAGGTCGAACCCGCACAGGCGCCTATAAACATGAGACATATAATCATACACTGCGACAGCTGCGGCCAATAATTGATATCGTCTACGGCGAAGCCCGTGCTGGTCATGATGGACACCACATTGAACAGCGCATTATGAATGAGTAATAGCGGCGTATCAGCGCCTCTCTGCCGCATGAGATCTATAGACACTATGGCTGCCGCGCCCAAGGTGATAGCCAGATAAGCCCATATCTCCTCCATATGAAACGCCTGAGCTATACGCTTTAAGAGCAGCAGGAAATAGAAGTTGAAATTCATACCGAAGGCGAACATGCCTATGCCGAGCGCAATCTGCTGCGCTGTCGTATAGCTTGCCGCACTCGAATCAAGAGGCAGGAAGCCTCCCGTGCCTGCCGTGCTGAAAGTCGCACAGACAGCATCATATACAGGCATCTTAAGGAGCATGAGCACTATAAACATGATAATCGTCATGCCTATATATATGCCGTAGAGTATCTTGGCTGTATCTCTGGCTCTCGGGACGAGCTTGGATACGACTGCGCCCGATATCTCAGCTTTGATGAGATTCATCTGAGATCCGCTTGAGAAACGCACGAAGACCGACATGAATACAAGCACTCCCATGCCGCCTATCCAGTGCATGAAGCAGCGCCATATATTGATGCTCTTGGGGATAGTATCAAGATGCGCAAGCACGGTGGCTCCTGTTGTAGTAAGCCCCGACACAGTCTCAAAGTAAGCATCAAAGGGATTGGTCACTATACCGCCCAGCAGGAAGGGCTGCATACCGATAAAGGACAGCACTATCCATGTGAGTCCTGCCGACACGAATCCTTCCTTGGCTCTTACTCTGCCTTCTCCCTTGGATATCGCCCAGAGGAGCAGTCCTATGCATAAACCCGCTATGCTCGGTATGAGGAAGCAGGATATGCTCTCCCCATAATATGCCGCAAATAAAAGCGGCACTATCATCAGTCCCGCTTCCACATTCAGGGCAACGCCTATTATCTTGGCTATAACTAATAGATTCACTTTTTAACACCCATAGCGACGAAACGCATCCAAGCAGTACCCAAATAAGGCACTCTCGTGCCGATTCGTTAATCTGTGAATTATATCATGGAGTTGGCATTTTGTATACCGGAGAAGAAAGATTGCGCCTTGCGTGCATCCTCGCACTTGTCACGCTGTTGTTCCACCACGTATCCTCCCTTGCGCTGCTAAGTGCACGCCATTAGCGGCGCTGCCACGACTCCATAGGGCGTAATCACAGCAAAGAAAAAGGGACTGCCATAGGCAATCCCTGATAAATAAGCTGTATGCTGTTTCTCATCTCTTTGAGAACTGCGGAGCCTTACGAGCCTTCTTGAGGCCGTATTTCCTACGCTCCTTCATGCGGGAATCTCTCGTGAGGAATCCTTCCTTCTTGAGAGCCGCTCTGTTCTCGCTGTCCTCCTGCAGGAGAGCACGTGAGATACCATGTCTGATGGCACCTGCCTGACCTGCTATACCACCGCCGTGAACATTGGCCTTGACATCGAACTTGCCCTCAGCGCCGATAGCTGCGAAAGGCTGACGTACTATAACCTTGAGAGTCTCAAGTCCGAAGTAATCGTCTACGTCCTTGCCATTGACAGTGATCTTACCGGTTCCCGGAGTTACATATACTCTTGCAATTGACTTTTTCCTGCGGCCTGTGCCGTAATACTGTGTAGCTGCCATTATACTTCCTCCCACCGATTAAAATGTAAGCTCTTCCGGCTTCTGTGCCTGATGCTTATGATCCGGTCCGCAGTATACAAATAACTTCCTGTACATAGCGTTTCCGAGTGCTCCGTTCGGAAGCATACCCTTGACTGCGTGCTCGATAACGCGCTCGGGGTGCTTCTCAAGCATCTCTGCAAGTGTCAGCGTCTTGGTTCCGCCGATGTACTTGGAATGGCTGAAGTAGGTCTTCTGGCTCATCTTCTTGCCTGTTACCTTGAACTTCTCGGCATTTACCACGATGACATAATCGCCCGTATCAAGGAACGGTGTGTAGGTTGGCTTGTGCTTTCCTCTCAATACCTTAGCCACTTCTGAAGCAAGGCGTCCAAGAGTCTTATCTGTTGCGTCAACAACGTACCATTTTCTCTCAATGGTATCCGGTGTAGCCACATAACTTTTCATGGTTACCCTCCTAAGTAATAGATTTATTAACTTAATGCTTCAAGCCGGGGCTAATGGTTTGTGCATTAAATACGCCGTCTCATAAAACAGCCCTTGTATTATACGTTTCACCCTGCCCGCTGTCAACCGGAAAATGCGCCAGTCTGTCTTACTGCACCCACACTCCGGCGGCGTAATATCTATCACTATTCCTTGTAGAATTGCGCTGCTCCTCTATTTTCTCTAATACAGCTCTGAGGTCAACTCCGCCTCCCTCTGGGATGGTAATTGTATAGCTGCCGTCCGGATTAGCCGTGAGCACCGCGTCTCCGTTAGAGAGTGAATACTTATATCCGTCTGCCACCTGTACATTTATGATGATTTGCTGATCCTGATTAGCTGTCTTGTAAGTCTTAGCACTATCACCACTGCCGATCGTGACCTCTCCTAATTTGCTTTCACTTGTGAGCACTATCTTGCCGTTGGAAGTCTCTTTGTCATTTTCAGTAGCGTCTGCCTTGATGATGTAGTTGATGGTCTTCTCAAATTCTTTAGCGTATTCATCATAGCCATCAATTGTTTCTACAAGATTATCTGTTCCGCTCTCTATCTTCCAAACTGTAATTTCAGGTGCATTCTCTCCCTCTGAAGGTTTAGCGACTACTATTGCTGCATCTTTTTCTGAGGAAATAGTACCTCCTGATACTATACTTACTTCCCCAGTATTGGTGCCTGTTGCAAGAATGCCATAGTTGGTGCCCTTAATATCGCCCTCTACAGTGATATTAATATTCTTATCGTTTTTATAGATCTCTATACCGACACCAAGAATATCACTTGTGGCATCAATATCCTCTCCTACGGTGACATTAATCTCATTTCCCTTAGATGATGACATATTGTTTGAGATTATGAAAATACCAGAAGCTTGAACGCCGCTTGCATTGATGCTTCCACCTATATAGAGATCTCCTTTGCTCTTATAGCAGCCAAGATCGACTCCTATTGCGGTGTATTCAGTAGATGACGCATTGACGTCGCCTCCTACGGTCATATCAGTATTATCGAATATGACAATACCCTCTCCAAACCTGTTCGCTTTTACATCAACATTGCCGCCTATTGAAATTATGTCATTTCTGTTAGAAGAATTAATACCATATGCGACATCATCCGATGTGACTTTAACATCCCTACCAATGGTTATATTGGAGGTTGCGTCGCCATCGGTTGATATGCCATAGGCACAGTCGCTACCTTCCTTACTTCCGTCCACATTAACGCTTCCACTAACCTTAACTGTTGCGTTTCCTCCGCGAGCAGAATAAATACTAATACCTTCTAGTCCTTCATGTGGCTCAACATCCTTGTTGCTTACAGATACATCTCCCGTGATGGTTACATTACCATTAAGCGCTGTGGCACCAGCTCCGTCATTCATCTCTATACCGGTCTTTCCCTCTGTATTAGATACAGACTCGTAGGTTCCGCCGCCTTCTCCATAGACGGTTACCTGCTCTACATTAGCTTCTGTCTCTGCCAATGCCGTCATCGGGGATACGGCAATCATGCTTAGCGCAGTTATTACAGCAACGTATCTGGTTAATTTTGTTCTTCTCATGCGTATCCTCCTTAAACAATAGAGCCAGCTATTGTGCCCCTCCAAAATCATTGAAATTGTCGTTGAATATATCTGTGCCGTATTTGTGGTATAGCTTTGCGGCAAGCATATAACAGAAATCATCAGTGCGATCAGAAATAACAACTATATTCATAACAGCCTCGCGCAGTGCCAATGTATAGACAACTCTGATGCCGATTCCTTTATATTTTATCTTGAAGAAGCCTGTGAGATTATTGCCATTCTTATTACCAAGCGGCTTGCCGTAGCCATTTGGGGTCGGGAGCGGTGCCTTTGACACCTTTCTGATGCCGGCGAGAACATGCTTCCTTAGGCTGCCTTCAAGTTTGATGTAATCCTTTTGCGCTTCATCGGTAATCTTAACTTTCCATTCCATTTACTCGATTTCCACGCTTTCGGAAAGCTCATCAATTTCCTGCATTGAAAAGCCCTGTTCCCTGACGAAATTCTCAAAATCCGTTGAGACAGAATTATCCCGGCTCGATGCCGCATCTAAAAGATAGGCGTTTTCTGCAAGCTCAAGTAATCTCTCCAGCTTTGTAAGCTTTTCCTGTGTTTCCTTATACTCGCGCACAGACAGCACTACCGCAGTCGGCTGGTTATTCTTAAGCACTATGTATTCCCTGTTATTCTGAAAGACATCATTGAATATCTTTCCAGCCTTACCCTGACTAAAATCAGAGATTGGCACAAGATTATCTGTCATGTTTGCCAAAGCCAAGCTCACAGCTGCACCTCCTTATCAGTGCTGTTATACAAATGCTTTATTGTCTCATCTTTCTTTAACAAAATTATATTGTGTTTTTATTATTTAAGCAATATTTTCATCAAAATATACCAATGAGGTTTGCTGCTTAAGATTTTTGCGGTTTCCCGCAGAAATCTTTAATAGAATTGCCATCCGAGGCGGCTTCTCAACTCTCCACGGGAGATTTCGCGCTCATACAAAACAAGCGCAGAGCCTTATAATATAGGATTTCTGCGCTTGTTTTGCTTCAAAGCTATCTTTTTAGCTAATGTTAAATCTTACGTACACATGCAGGATATGCGTTCCTACATGTGTTGACGGTTAGAGATAAAGAGAGACCGTCTGCACGGCGCTCTCTCTTAGCTTTCACACAGCAGCACATCCTCTCTGCCGGCGGCTGCCTCAGTTAGCTCCTTAGTAAATCCGGATATACTGAATAAGACATACCAAACCTTCCTGTTGTCACGCTCCCACGCGACAGAAGCAGTTTTTGCTTCCAAAGTCTTAAGTACATTGATATCCACCGGCTCCTGCCAGTATTTACATTCGCCGAAAATAAGGTTTTTGCCATCCGGATCAAGTGCAGCGATATCGATTTCTGTCTTGGAATCCCAGTATCGACCAAGCTTTACGAAGCTGAACGGCCACGCATTAGCGGCATTAAGTTCCCACATTCTTTCCCTGCAGATATCCTCATACACAAAAGCAATGTGATTCTTCACAAGACCTTGTTTGATCTTGTTCATCACCACGAGGCTATGTCCGCTCTCAATGAAGCTCATATTGGGATATACAAAGGCAAACCAGAATCGCAGATAATTGTCTTTGATTTTGTAGAGCCCCTTCTTGCTTTTGTCAGGATTATCTTCCGTAATCGGGACCTCACGCTTTAATATATCCAGATCAATAAGCGTTTTAAGGTATTTAGTTAACCCGGTAGCTTTTATCTCAAGGAAAGCAGAGATGGCAGAAAGCTTGCTGTTGCCGGCAGCGATAGCTCTGATAATAGAGAAATAGCTGCCTATATCTGTGACCTCCTGTTGCAGCAGAAAATGTGGCTCGTCATACAGATACCCGGAGCGGTTCAGCACGCATTTCTGAATAGCGCTGTAAATGTCTTTATTTTCAGAAAATAACTCAATATACTTCGGTACTCCGCCGGTGACTGAGTACAGCTCAATCAGTTCTCTGCGCTGCTTATTGGGGAAGAATTCATGGTAATAAGCAAAAGGAATCTGCCCCAGTCTGATTTGAGCGGTTCTTCTGCCATATAGTGGGCTGCTGTATGCAAGAGTCTGTGACTCCATCATAGAGATAAGAGAACCGCACAGGATTACCATAACGGATTTGTCCTTTAGTATTTCCTCCCAAATGCGCTGAAATACAGAAGGGAATGCAGGATTTGCCTTGCCCAGATACTGAAATTCATCTATCACAATTACAGGCTTGCTGTTGAAAGATGCACCCATTATGGCTCTAAACAGCATATCCC
>CAVHZK010000016.1:0-4494 GCA_963640215.1 bacterium
CCATATCCATCTGACTATGGTAATACCTCGCTCTCAGCTCTGTAGAGTCATAGGACACCTGCATCTCTACGTGAAAATGCGTAGACTGGTCGATCCTGCGTCTATTGATCTACCACAATATAATCAGTATGCTCGACATCGTCCGTAGCTAAATAATGCAACAGGCGAAATGCTGAACCTGTGGGGTGAGTACGCCCACACTCCCACGCCTCAATGGTTTTAGGCGATACTCCCATATACATGGCAAATACTCTCTGAGTCATACCGGCTTTCATACGGATATCTCGTATTTCTGCTCCGGAATATTCCTGAACTGGCAGTATTGTGTAGGTTTTGGTACGTGCCTTACCAGAGCCTTTTTCGTAATCAATGGCTTCATTCAGACCCTGCACCAGATCGCCGAAAAGCGTGGTATTCTTCATAAATCTTTCCTCCTATTTTTCGCTGCCTCATCTCTTAGTGCCTTGACCAGTTTCTTTAGAACAGTTTCAAGGTCCTTTCCATATATGATACACCCTACAATATAGGGCGTCAATGACATGGAAACATCACGGAAGTTTGAGTATAGGTCCACGACCTTCTTTATACAGTTCGGCAGGGAAGACTGATTAACATAAGTCTCATCCCTGCCGAATCTGTCTTTTCACCCACATTTCACATAATAGCTGTATCATTCGTTAACAGATAGACAATTCTTAACGATATGTTTACTTCAAGCCCATTTAAGGCATTATTGAACATAAGAGACACAAAATAAAAGCAATTGTTTATAGAAAATCACCTAAAAAAATGCTACACTGTTAAAAAATGTTTAAGGGAGGTTGAGCCTTGGCAAAGGAAATTATCGAAGCAATCACCAAAGCTGAGACAGAGGCTGATAATGCACTGAAGCAGGCCAAGAGCGAGGCGGAGCAGCTCATAGCAGATGCCAAGAGCCGCGCAGATGCTAACTACAAGTCAGAGCTTGATAGAGCGCGTAAGGCAGCTGACGCCAAGATAAGCGCCGCTGAGCGGGCGGCAGCTGAGCTGCTCAGACAGAGCGAGAGCCGCGCCAGAGAGGAGCAGGAAGCTCTTAGGGAAGCTGCCGGAGCCAAGCGCGAGGCGGCAGTCAAGGCTGTTATGGACTCGCTTATCGACTGAGGCTGAGCCTGAAGAGCACGCAGTGCGCAGCAATTAGCAGCTGTTTGATGTGAATTTGTTTTGAGAGCTTAGGGGCAAGAAGTAGACGTGAGCCAAGCTTGCAGCCCAATCATTGGGGATAAGAGCTATTCCAACCCTTAGCTTATTGGATAGAAATCAGGAAAGGAGGGGAGTAAAGATGTCAAAACTCAGCATGAAGCGCGTATTTATATGCGGACTCAATACCGACAGACGCGAAGTCCTCGACGTGCTTCAGAGAGCAGGAGTAGTCGAGATAGTCGAGGAGGACTATAAGGACGCAGGGCTGTCACATGTTGACTCTGCGGATCATAGGAATGAGAGCAGCCAGAAGGCAGCTCTTGCCGAGCAGGCTATAGGCATACTTGATGAGTTTGCGGCAGAGAAGGCAGGACTCTTAAAGTCACTTGAGGGCGCCAAGGACATAGATACAGACTTATACGACGAGCGTGTGAAGCATATAAGTGAGTACATGTCAGTTGCCGAGTCTCTCTCGGAGCTTAGTCGACGTATAGCAGAGCACAGAGCGGCTATACCTAAGTGCCTCTCACGCATAGATACTCTTGACGCATGGCAGACTCTTGACCTTCCTCTTAATTACGAAGGCACCAAGAAGACCAAGGTCTATATCGGTTCCGTAGCGGAGGATATAGATGCGGCAGGCATATATGAGCGTCTCTTGGAAAATGCAGAGGGCGAGGGTGGCTTAGACATAGATGTCCGCTTAATCAAGCGCGACAAGATGATGTCAAGCTTCATCGCTATATGCCACAGAGAGGACGCAGAGCGTGCAGATACAGCATTAAGACGCATCAATTTCGTAAGAGCGCCGTTAGGCACCTTAGTCCCGAGTGATGAGATAGATGATATCAAGCGCGAGATAGAGGATCACAAGACACGTATTGAGGAGCTCTCGGCAGAGGTCGCAACCTATGCTTCAAGCCGTGACGACTTAGGCTTTGCCGCGGATTATTATCAGATGCTTGCTGACAAATACTCAGCGCTCGGCAGGCTCTCAGTCTCACATAATGCTTTCTTTATAAGCGGATATACTCCGGCGAAATACTCAGAGCAGCTCAAGGAGAGGCTTGAGCGCATGGATACCGTGGTAGAGATAACGGATCCGGCAGAGGACGAGGATGCGCCTGTGGTGCTGAGCAACGGATATTTCAGCTCCCCGATGGAGACCGTGGTAGAGAGCTATGCCCTCCCCGGCAAGACCGACATAGACCCGTCCAAGATTATTGCCTGCTTCTATTATATATTGTTCGGACTCATGCTCTCGGATGCAGGCTACGGACTCATACTTGTATTGGCCTGCGGCTATGTGCTGCTCAAGGTTAAGCACATGAAGCCAGGTACCGAGAAATTCGTGAAGCTCATGTTTTTCTCCGGTATATCGACGACCTTCTGGGGATTCATGTTCGGCAGCTTCTTCGGAGATGCCGTGAGCGTTATAGCAACCAATTTCTTCAACAGACCGGATATTGCATTCAGACCGCTGTGGTTTAACTCCATGGACGAGCCGATTAGGCTTCTGTCATTTGCATTCCTGGTAGGCATCATACATCTGTTCACCGGTATGCTTATCAAGTTCTATCAGCTCATACGTGCCAAGGACTATAAGGGAGCATTGTACGATGTTGTATTCTGGCTGATGTTTGTCGGCGGCTTGATAGTCTATGCGCTGTCGGCGCAGATGATCACCGATATGCTGAGTCTAAGCTTCATCCTGAGCCCTGCAGTAGGCAAGGTCGGCAGCATAATAGCAATGATAGGCTGTGCCGGAGTTGTACTCACGGGGGGCAGAGACGCCAAGAATCCGGTTATCCGTATACTCTTAGGTGTATACGGAGCTTACGGAGTCACGAGCTGGCTCTCAGATATACTCTCGTATTCGAGACTCTTGGCTCTCGGACTTGCGACAGGCTGCATAGCACAGGTATTTAACCAGTTAGGCAGCATGGCAGGCACCTCGCCTGTGGGCATTGTATTTTTCGTAATCATATTTGTGGCAGGCAATATTATGAATCTGCTTATAAATGTGCTCGGAGCCTATGTGCACACCAACAGGCTTCAGTTCGTCGAATTTTTCGGCAAATTCTATGACGGCGGCGGAAGAGAGTTTGTACCGCTGACCGAAAACACAAAATATTACACCGTCAAGGAGGAGATTAAGTAATGGAGAATTTAGGATTATTTTTGGCAGTACTCGGCGCAGGTCTTGCCGCAGGCTTTGCCGGTGCCGGCTCGGCTATCGGTGTAGGCATAGCGGGACGTTCCGCAGCGGGCGTAGTCACACAGGAACCGTCGCTTTTCTCTAAGGTCTTGGTTCTTCAGCTTCTTCCCGGTACCCAGGGTATATACGGACTGCTGGTTGCCTTCATAGTATTGAGCCGTGTAGGCATACTCGGCGGAGCCATTCCGTCAACTGATGCAGGGCTTGTATATTTTGCTGCATGTATGCCGATGGCTATAGGCGGCTTCCTCTCAGGTATCTCACAGGGACAGTGCTCGGCTTCGTCAATGGGACTTGTAGCCAAGAGACAGGATCAGTTCGGTAAGGCTATGATCTTCCCTGCCATGGTAGAGACCTACGCCATACTTTCACTCCTGGTATCCATCCTTGCCATATTCGGTATCCCCGCAGGTATCTGATGTGCTCATGCGAGATACGCTTAGGACAACAGATAAGGAGAGGATAATCAGATGAGCGGACTTGATAAAATAATCGCCCGCATCGCAGATGAATCCGCAGTCAAGGCCAAGGAAGTGCTGGACGAAGCGCACAAGAGCGCAGCGGCTATCAAGGCAGACGGCTTGAAGAAGACGGCGGAGGAATGTGAGCGTATAAATAAGAAGGCAGAGGCTGCCGTACTTAGCACTGCCGAGAAGGGTCAGGCGTCGGCGGATCTTAGGCACAAGCAGATATTGCTGCAGGGCAAGCAGGAGCTTATGACTGAGGTCATAGATACGGCAAGGAAGCGCCTTGATTCGCTTGATGACGGAGCATACAGAGAGTTTATAGTCAAGCTCTTCAAGAAACATATCCCGTCACAGGATGCAGAGCTCAGACTCAATGCACACGACAGGGAGAGACTCGGAGAGAATGTATTGTCAGAGCTTAAGACGCTTGCCGAGCAGAATGGCGTGAAACTTAGTCTCTCGGATGAGTCGTACAATATCAGGAACGGCTTTGTATTAAGCTACGGCGGAGTCGAGGAGAACTGCACCGTGGAGGCACTCCTAGAGCAGAGCATGGACGAGCTCTCGGACAAGGTCAGGGATATATTATTTGAGTAGCAGCAGGAGGTCATTATGACAAATACATACCTC
>CAVHZK010000017.1:0-4428 GCA_963640215.1 bacterium
TCGCTATGGAGAAGGGACTTCGTTTCGCTATCCGTGAGGGCGGCAGAACCGTAGGCTCAGGCAGAGTATCTGAGATTCTTGGCTAAAACTGACTAAACGCCTTAAGGCAATGAAGAAGCGAGGCTGTGAGCTATGCTCACATAGCCTCGCTTCCTTTATTGCCTGAGGGCACTTATCAGTGCCCTCAATCGACTGAAGCGACAGCGGAAGGAGATTAAGGCGTTTAGTCAGCCGATACAGCAGAGGGAAGCGCAGGACCGGCAAGTTTACTTGCACGGTCCTGTTTTTTATTGCCTGAGAGGGCACTTATCAGTTTTCTGTCTCGGAATATCCTACCTGTTATGCAAGAAAGCTTTCCCAAATGGGAAAATAATAGCTTGGTTTTGTGACTCAGAATAAGAAAGTTCTTAGCTGTGAAGTGGTGCACAAGTGATGCGTATTAGTTCATTTAGTAAAAAAGGCAGGAGCGCCTCTCGGCACTCCTGCAAGTAAGATGCTTATAGGGGTTAGCACTCACTATCAATTTAGAAATCGTCGCCCTCGAGCTCAGCGCCATCATCAAATATGGCATCGATTGCAGCTGCATCGGTGATAATCTCCTCTGCCGGCTGTGCAGCAGCCTCTGTAGCTGTCTCGGTAGCGGCTGAAGTCTCTGTAACGACCTCTACTACAGTATCCTCAGTTACGGTTACCTCGGTTGCAACAGCCTCTTCTGCTGCTGCGGCAGTTTCCTCAGTAACGGTTGTGGTAGTTACATCCTCGACAACAGTCGTTGTTCCGGAAGCAGTCTCGCCTGTGGAAGCGCTTGTACCTGTCAGACCCTTTAAGTAGCTCAGCTTGGACTCCAGGAGCTCAACAAGCTCTGTTCTTATCTTAATCTGCTTCTCCTGTACAGCCTCGAGCAATATGAGCTGATCCTTGGCCTCATCAATATCACCGGACATCCTTGCTTCCTTGGCAGCGGCTCTGAGTGTCTTGTTATTGCCTCTCTCGCTTGTCAGCTCCTGACGCTTAGCTTTTATCTCAGTGGAGAGTTGGGATATAGCCTCGCTTGAGGATTTGGTTATGTATCCAGCTGCCTTGACACTCTTCTGCTCTGCCGTAATCTGAGAGGTAAGCGATTTACTCTCACTTATGAGCTCGCTAAGCTTGGTACGCTGTGTTGCAAGCTCTGCGTTGTAGGAGCTTAACTCCGACTTGCCGCTTCCGGCCTGCTTGGTTGCTGCAAATGCTGCCGGCGCCTGGCTTAATGCCAGCATTCCGGTAAGTGCGAACAATCCGATTCTCTTAAAATTCTTCTTCATCATTATTTCCTCCTTGATGTTTACTTTTCCCGATGCGGAAAGCTTGTCCGTGTGGGGAACCTTACAGCATGTGTGCATTCGATGTAATATTTATGAGCTACTGTGCAATTGTTTTCCGTTGTAGCTTCAAGCGCTACATGCTGTCCTTTTCGTTTGTTGCTATGCGCATTATAAATTAGACTCGTTTCTGAAAATACGGAAAAAATGCGGCAAAGCCCTGACGAATGTTTACGCTTATTTGAAGTGGTGCTACTATATTTGGTAAGCTTTATGAAGAGCTCGTAAGACTCATAAGCAGCAAGATGCTTCTGCACAAGACGCATTTGCCGTAAAACAAAACCTACTTGACTGCATCCATGACTTTTAGAGTATGTGGTGCCTACAAATACTTGAACATGTGGATTTACTTTGTAGATGACGAAAAAAACATCAGAGAATTGATAGAGGCATTTCTGTTGCAGGCAGGCTTCGAGGCAGTGACCTTCGCTGACGGAGAGTCATTCCTCGCAAAATGCAAGGAGAGAAAGCCTGATCTTGCAGTGGTCGATATAATGCTGCCCGGTATAGACGGACTTGAGCTATGCCGCACAATGAAGAAGTCCAATCCTGAGATACCGGTCATAATTGTTTCCGCCAAGGACAGCCCCTATGACAGAGTAGTCGGATTTGCAGCATGCTGTGACGACTATCTTGTCAAGCCCTTTCTCCCGCTTGAGCTTGTATACAGGATTAAGATGCTGTTGAAGCGAGGTGGCAGCGGACGGCAGGACAAGGATAAAAATGACGAAAGCTACAGCTTCGGCGGACTGACTATTTTCCCGCAGGGGCGCACGGCAAGGCTTAACGGGGAGACACTGACGCTCACTCCGAGTGAATTCGATTTTCTTCTATATATGCTGAAAAATGAGGGACGCGCGGTAAAACGCGAGGAGCTGCTTAAGTGTATATGGCGCACGGAGTATCAATTCGATACGAGAGCTACGGATGATCTGGTAAAAAGACTGCGCAGAAAGCTTCGCGAGCAGCATTCGGATGTCCATATAGAGACAGTCTGGGGATACGGCTTTAGACTGAGCACAGACAGTGAGAAAAAGGAAGACAACAAGCAATAGGACTAAGAGGGAACAGATATGAAACAAAAGAGATTGCTGCATCGGATGCTATTTCCGGCTCTGCCTATACTTATCATTTTCCCGATAATTGCGTGCATGGTCTTTCATTACACGGCGGGGCAGTATGCGGTACGCAAGGCGGAAAGCGAGCTCGAGGAGATACAGGAGCTGGTGATGCCCTACGTTGACGAGGCATTTACCTCAGACACCAATCTTACGCCCAAGGAAAGAGTAGCTATGTTTGTCAGAAATGTAGCACCGGCAATCAGACGCATGGGTGGGATGACCGGCGACGGCAGGATATTACTGTTCGCGGGCAATTACAATATAGTTTACCCCAGAGAGGAAGAGGATCGCGAGGCAGTAGAGCCGCTGGCGGTATCATGCAGGAAATACATACAGGAGTCGGACGACGATATACTTAACAGTGCGACCAAGCTTACCACCGCAGACGGCAGGGAGTATCTGACGAGGATACTTAAGGTTCCAAATGACACAAGGGAGATAAAGTATCTCATAAGCTATTGCCCTGTATCGGACATAGGCGCGTGGGTCGGCGCGGCGACGCTGAGAGTGCTCGTTATTTCATTTACAGCAGCATTTATAATTATATTGCTTCTAATATATACTGCCAAGAGCGTGAATAAATCGCTCTACAGGTTGTGTGACGAAACAGAGAAGATAGGCAAGGGCTCATTTACCGGTATAGATTACAGCTTCGGCATAACAGAGCTTGAACAGCTCCGTGTGTCGATGAATCTGATGTCAAGGAGGCTTAAGGAGGCAGAGGACTCCAAGAACAAGTTCTATCAGAATATTTCCCACGATCTGCGTACGCCGTTGATGTCGATAGCGGGATACGCGCAGGGCATAGAGACAGGTGTGTTTGAGGATCCCTTGCACGCGGCGCATATTATTTCCGAGGAAAGTATGCGGCTTACCGGACTGGTGGAGGGACTGCTCAATCTGTCGAGGATAAATGTTACGGAGAAGCCCAAGCTTGAGCGGCTTAGTCTCAGAGAGGAGTTGTCAGATATATGCGAGCACATGAATGGCATGGCAGTTAATCTGGGCAAGGAGATAAAGCTGAACATTGAGGACGGGGCGGATGCCGTAATCGGCGAATCAGAGTCACTCTGGAAGATAACGGAGAACATATTGTCCAATGCGCTTAGATATGCCCACAGAGAGGTGTGCATCGAGGTAAGAAGAGTTGACGGCGCGCAGCGTGCAGCCTTGTGTAATCTCAATGATGAGTCGGATATCACGGCAAGGGATGCGCATAATGTCCATAATACGCATAACGAGCACGCTAATCATGCCAATGAAGCAGCAGCTTATGTGATGATACAGATTATAGATGACGGAGACGGTATAAAGGAGGACGAGCTTCCTTATATATTCGAGAGACATTATAAGGGCGAGGAGGGGTGCTTCGGATTCGGGCTTGCCATAGCCAAGGCTGCCGCACATAATATCGGCGCTAAGCTTAGCGCTGAAAACATCGCAGGCAAGGGCGCCTGCTTTACGATAGTGCTGAAAGCGGCATGAATCAGCTTGGATTGGTGAGTCTTGCCGCATTATCGGAGATTACCTTGAGGTGATGGTGGAAGACTGCCATATCATCGGCAGAGAGGCCTTCAGTGACCTCGGCATTAAGCCTCTCGATAATGGCATTAACAGGCTGCTCAAGGGAACGACCACTGTCCGTTAGATGTACTATGACCTTGCGCCTGTCATCCATGCGGAAGGAGCGTTGTATGAGAGACTTGTCCTCAAGACGACTGAGTATGCCTGTAACGGTGGAAGAGTCAAGATTGAGAGTCTCAGCCAATTGCGAGGGCATCTGTCCGTCCTCCTCCCAGAGGCATTTAAGGGTTGCATATTGTATCGGAGTGACGTCAAGACACGACAGCTCCCTCTTGAAATACGTAAATACTGTATTCTGTGCGTTGGTTAGTAAGAAATTGATACATTCCTGAAGTTTCATGGATATTCACCTCCCTCAAAGC
>CAVHZK010000018.1:0-5422 GCA_963640215.1 bacterium
AATAAGGGCAGCGGCGGCGCAGGAAAGCTTAAGCGCAGGAGTGCCGCGAAGAGCACAGTCAAGAAACGGCGGAAGCCTACGCCGGCAGAGCTTATAGGCCAAAGAGAGAAGAAAGAGCTCATAAAGACACCGGAATACGTGGCTTATCTCGACACAGAGTTTAATGCCTTCGATTACTACGGACAAAACGAGGGCAAGCAGGAAGTCATAGAGATAGGCTTGGTTATTATGCTTAAAGGTGAGGTCGTGGACGGCTTCAGGAGCTTCTGCGCACTCAAGGAGGGTCACGTGCTCACCAAACGCACCGAACAGCTCACCGGCATAAGTCGTGCCAATGTGGTAAATGCGCCTCATTTTGTTGATGCTGTAAGCAATATGAACGTCTTCCTTGATATGTATAATCCGACACAGATCTATGCGTACGGGACTGAGGATCGCGTGCAGCTCATGCGTAGCGCAGAGCTCTATAAGTTAGGCAGTCAGGAGCTCTATTATATAGACAGGATCAAGGATATAACCAAGCTCATCAGTGCCAAGCTTAATGCGCACAGCAAGATAAAAATGCAGCTCTCGGTCAAGGATCTGTGTGCTGTATGCGGCATCAGTGCGCAAGGCATACATGATGCGTACAATGACGCACTCTATCTCGGCAGATGCGCAGAGAAGATTATGAACGGCCGTATAAATACGGCAAGACTCAGCAAAGTGATTAATGACAAGGAGTGGCTCTCAGGATATCGCTCAGCAAGGCGTTTCAAGGAGAAAAGGGACAGGATACTGCTTAACGATGCACAGCTTGAGCCAATAAGATATGCGCTCACTCGTGCGGGCGATGAGCAGCTGTATCCGGATTATCAGATCAAAGCATTATGGGATGATCTGAGAGCGATAACCGGCAGGGAACCGGAGTACGAATAACACGACCAAGCGGAAGCGGTAAAGGATGCGAGCTTTCCTAAGGTGGATTTAAGAAACGTGAGCATGTAAAAACATCATTTTCGTTAAAATACATAAAATTAAGGAGTGATTTTAGGTACAAATAACAGTATTGAATCCCTATATATAGTGTGTTATAGTAGGAAACACCACAAGATATAGTGTTTTCTGGCTATTTCAGAGGACGACAGCTGCAGATATATACAGGCAGCTGTTGTTTCGACTTTGGGCAGACACGGCACTGCTGACACAGGGGGATATAGGGATGAGAGTAATCAAGAGAAACGGCGCGGAAGTAGAGTTCGATATCAATAAGATACGGACTGCGATAATGAAGGCCAATCAGAGTGTGCCCGATGAGATACGCATGACGGATCTCCAGATAGACCGCATAGCCGAGAGTGTCGAATTCTCCTGTTTCAAGATGAAGCGTTCGCCTTCGGTCGAGGAGATACAGGATATGGTCGAGTACCAGATCATGGCACACGGCGCGTATGAAGTATCCAAGAATTATATTACCTATCGTTATACCAGATCTCTTGTGCGTAAGTCCAATACGACAGATGACAAGATCATCAGTCTGATAGAGTGCAACAACGAGGAAGCCAAGCAGGAGAATTCCAACAAGAATCCTATAGTTAACTCCACTCAGCGTGATTATATGGCAGGTGAGGTCTCTAAGGACATAACAGAGAGGCTCTTGCTGCCGCAGGATATAGTAGAGGCACACAAGGACGGCATTATACATTTCCATGATGCTGATTATTTCGCACAGCACATGCACAATTGCGACCTTGTCAATCTTGAGGACATGCTGCAGAACGGCACGGTCATCACAGGTACTCTTATAGAGCGACCGCACAGCTTCTCTACAGCTTGCAATATCGCTACGCAGATTATCGCGCAGGTGGCGTCCAATCAGTACGGCGGACAGTCGATTACACTTACGCATCTTGCGCCATTTGTAGATGTGAGCCGCAAGAAGATATCAAAGAGCCTCGATGCTGAGATAGCAGCCATAGGCGTGGAGCTGAGCAGTGAGCAGAAGAAAACAATAGTTGAGAGCAGACTCAAGGAAGAGATACGCAAGGGTATCCAGACCATGCAGTATCAGGTAGTGACTCTGCTGACCACCAACGGACAGGCTCCTTTTATCACTGTATTTATGTATCTCAATGAGGCGCGTTCGCAGCAGGAGAAGGACGACCTCGCCATGATTATCGAGGAGATGCTGGAGCAGCGCTATCAGGGTGTTAAGAATGAGTCAGGCGTCTGGGTGACTCCCGCATTCCCCAAGCTCATATATACGCTTGAGGAGGACAATATAACTGAGGACTCAAAGTATTGGTATCTTACCAAGCTTGCTGCCAAGTGCACGGCTCGCCGCATGGTGCCGGATTATATCTCCGAGAAGAAGATGCTTGAGCTCAAGGGAGATGTATATGTATGCATGGGCTGCCGCTCCTTCCTTACTCCGGACAGATTTACCGATGCCGGTATAGGCAATATCGCCAATGCTCAGAATTATGAGCCTGGCAAGCATAAGTATTATGGACGCTTTAATCAGGGCGTTGTAACTATCAATCTGCCGGATGTAGCCTTGTCGTCTTACGGCGATAAGGACAAGTTCTGGGAGATATTCGAGGAGAGACTTGAGCTATGCCACAGGGCATTGCGCTGCAGGCATGAGAGGCTTCTCGGTACGCCTTCGGATGTTGCACCTATACTCTGGCAGTACGGAGCGCTCGCGAGACTTAAGAAGGGCGAGACTATTGACAAGCTCCTCTATAACGGATATTCGACTCTGTCGCTCGGATATGCGGGACTCTATGAGTGCGTTAAGTATATGACCGGCAAGAGCCATACCGACCCTGAGGCTACCCCATTTGCATTGGAAGTCATGCAGAAGATGAATGACAAATGCGCTGAGTGGAAGAAGGCTGAAAATATCGACTACTCTATCTACGGCACGCCGCTTGAGTCTACGACCTACAAGTTTGCAAAGTGCCTGCAGAGGCGCTTTGGCATCATCAAGGGCATAACAGACAAGGGATATATCACCAACAGCTATCATGTGCATGTTACCGAGCCTATCAATGCCTTTGACAAGCTTAAGTTTGAGTCTCAGTTCCAGGCGCTCTCACCCGGAGGCGCGATAAGCTATGTCGAGGTGCCGGATATGCAGGATAACCTTGAGGCTGTATTGGAGGTCATGAAGTTCATCTATGATAATATTATCTATGCCGAGCTTAATACCAAGAGCGATTACTGTCAGGTGTGCGGCTGGGACGGCGAGATAGAGATTATCGAGGATGAGGCGCACAAGCTTATATGGAGATGTCCTAATTGCGGCAACACAGACCAGCAGAAGATGAACGTGGCACGCCGCACCTGCGGATATATAGGCACACAGTTCTGGAATCAGGGACGCACGCAGGAGATAAAAGAGAGAGTGTTACATCTGTAAATAAACAAGCTTGGATGAGACATGTACTACAGTACGATTAAAAATTGCGATATAGCAAACGGCATCGGAGTCAGGGTGACCTTGTTTGTCTCGGGCTGTACCAACAGGTGCAAAAACTGCTTTCAGCCTGAGACCTGGGACTTCAAGTACGGCGAGCCTTTCACGGAGGAGACGGAGCAGAAGCTAATAGATATGCTTAAGCCTGCATATATACAGGGTCTCACATTGCTTGGCGGTGAACCAATGGAACCAGCCAATCAGCGCGGACTGCTTCCATTTGTAAAGAAGGTGAGAGCCGTATATCCCAAGAAGGATATATGGTGCTTTACCGGATTTACATATGAACTACTGAAGACAGAGGGCAGCCATCCAAGATGCGAGGTAACTGATGAACTGTTAGAGCAGATAGATGTGTTAGTTGATGGCAGGTTCGTCGAGGAGCTCAAGAGCCCTGCGCTTAGGTTCCGCGGTTCATCCAATCAGAGACTTATAGATATGAGGAAGACCCGCAAGATCGGCACAATAGTGCTGCTGCCTGATCATGACAGGAAGATGTAGCCCAATGCCGCAGGGATGTCTGGCACAGAGCCAAGACAGCAGTAGCACCAAGTGTCTATGCGTACCTGCAAGCAAACCTGTGGTCTCTTGCAGTCTATGTCTGTATTTGTTAATACTTACACGGTCTAAAGGCACGGATTACTACGCGCTTACGTGCTACAGCAATACTTTTAGATACGAGAAAAGCCGCATCGATTCGATGCGGCTTTTTGTCGAGGCGACAACCGGATTTGAACCGGTGATCAAGGAGTTGCAGTCCTACGCCTTACCACTTGGCTATGTCGCCTTAGTTAGCTTGATAAGTTTACTATGGAGGCGGCAATAAGTCAAGGTCTATTTTGCATAGCGCAGAGGCTAATACTGAAATATGTTAATCAGTAGCCTAACTCCTCGTTTACAACTATAACATGCATACGATCCGGTATCTTGTTGCAGCGGGTCACAAGGAATTCACTGCAGATGGTCTTGGGATTTAAGCAGTTCACGCAGTAGCCTGCAGTCTGACACGGAGTATCAAGATTAAAACGAGCACAGTTTACCGGAGCTGCCGTGTTGCGAGCTCTGTGCATTGCCGAGTCGAGATCCTTGGCAATTTTGTTTGCGCCGACTATAAATATGACTTTGCGGGGGCCGAAGGAGATAGCAGAGACTCTGTTACCATTGCCGTCAATATTTACAAGTATGCCGTCCTCGGTAACTGCATTGGCACTGGTGATGAACACGTCCGCACCATATATCTTGATGTATGCTTCGCGCAGCTCCTCAGGTGTCTTGGCGAGCTCCCTGCGGATAAGCTGATAATGCTCATTGTCGAGGGCTTCCTTGAGACCGATCTCGTCAAGAGTCAGAGAACCGCCGTATCCGACAGAGCTTCCCTCCGGGATGAGAGTAAGAGCAAGCTTAAGAGCCTCTTCCTTATTCTCAGCATAATAGCCCTTGATCCAACGCTTCTCAAACGCTGCCACTACATTGTGGCACAGTATAGTATCTACCTTTTTCTGATTGGCATCACGCATAATAGTAACCTCCGTAAATTTGTCACGGATACAAAGCATATCTTGCATGCAAGCTTGCATTCAATCTTTGAACCGTTTGACCATGATATCTATCGTCATATAGACATGATTAAGTATAGCGTATTTGCACATAAAAATCCATGTTGTGCGGAGGAATGCGATGACGGCGCAATATCTATTTCGAGGATGTTGACATGGCCTAACGGCAATATTAAAATATGATTGCGCCACATAAAATAAAAGTACGGATTGCTGCGTCCTTGTGTGTAAACACGCAGTACGCATAGCCGTTTGTCAACACTTTTAGAGTGAACAGAAGGGATACCATGAAAGGAAATAGGCGGATGAAGAGCGTAAAGAGATTTTTAAGCAGCGCACTTTCATTGACACTGTGCTTCAACCTGACATTTGCAACTGCGGCTACAGAGCTGAGCGATGCAGGGAA
>CAVHZK010000019.1:0-630 GCA_963640215.1 bacterium
GGCATAGAGTATGCTGTGTATTATGACGTCAAGCCCAATCCTACTGTGCTCACTGTAAATGAATGCCTCGCAGCAGCACGAGCCGTAGATGCCGGTGTGCTTATCGCACTTGGAGGCGGCTCTGCCATAGATACAGCCAAGGCTGTCAGCATAGTCATGGCAAACGGCGGCAGGGTAGAGCAGTATGAGGGCGTAGACAAATCTCAGCGTGCCGGTCTGCCTTTGGTGGCAGTCAATACTACTGCAGGCTCTGGCAGCGAGTGCACGAGCTACTATGTGGTGACAGATCCCGTGCGTCAGAGCAAAATGGCGATGGAAGACATCAACTGTATGGTGGATATCGCCGTAAATGACATAGACTTCATGAGCTCCATGCCGCCTTCACTCACTGCGGCTACAGGCATGGATGCGTTGACCCATGCCATCGAGGCAGTGTTTTGCAAGATGGCAAGTCCCATTACAGACAAGGATGCGGTATGGGCTATAGCCGTGGTGATGAATAATCTCTCAGCGGCAGTGCATAACGGAGCCAATGAGCACGCGCGCACCATGATGGCTTATGCTGAAAATGCGGCAGGCATGGCATTCAGTAACTCGGGACTCGGCATGGTTCATGCTATGGCTCATGCC